>JAZOVB010000173.1:0-2394 GCA_045658425.1 Clostridia bacterium
ATCTATGTATCTCTAGATGTACTATTGTTGATTTTTCATATATTGAAGAACTAGAAAATTTAGAAAACTTAATTCTTGAGTTTTATGTTGATTATAATACTAATGAAAAATTAAAAAATAAAGTGATAGATATGAAAAAATTAAAGAGCCTAAAACAAATTTTTTTTCGTGGCATAATAAAAAAAGAAAATGATTTGTTAAAATATGGCTCCGTTCCTTTATTTATAAATCCATCTTCAGAATGTGAGTTAGATTTTGGGGCTCAAGAGATAGAGCACCTAAATGAAGAAGAGAAAGAAGTTATAAAACAGTTTAAAAAAGTGTATTTATATGCCAACCCAGTTTGTAATACTGATGATGTAAAAGATCTAGATAATATAATAAAATAAAAAAAATATTTGAATTATTAAGGTAATTTTAAAATGAAGAAAAGTTTGATGATTTTTTTGTTTTTATTTGTATCTAATTTAGTTTGTTTTTCAGAGGAAGTAGATATTGTATATGTCTGTAGAGATGGTTCTGAATTTATAGGAAAAATAGATAAAAATGAAAAAGCTTTTGTTTTTTTTGCATCCGAAGACTGTAAATATAATAATGTGGTAACTGTAAAAGGACTTAACCAATTGGTTGAAGTGGGGCTGTCCTAAAAGTATAGGGCAGCCCTGATTATTTTAAAAGACAAAAGACGAACTCTGTGATAAAATTTAAATATGAGCAGAGGCGTAAGTAATAAGATTACATACAAACCATACAATCAGAATGAACAGTGGCTTTTGCCACCCAGTCTAGACGAACTAGTACCCGAAAATCATTTTGTAAGAACAGTAAGCAAAACAGTAGACGAATTAGATATAGAGAAAATATTTGCCAAAAACACAAAAGGCGGCGGAGCAAGCCGATACAATCCGATAATGTTGATGAAAGTATTAATCTACTGCTACATGACGGGAACATACTCTTCAAGAATGATATCAAAACAGTGTCGCGAAAATGTAAACGTAATGTGGCTTACAGGATTTCAGAAGCCAGACTTCAGAACAATCAACAAATTCCGAAGTGAAAAACTAAAGGACACAATCGAAGAAATATTCATCACAACAGTAAAACTTCTAAACAAGAAAGGATATGTGAGCCTTGAAAAATATTTTGTAGATGGAACGAAAATTGAAAGTGCCGCAAACAAATACACTTTCGTTTGGAAAAAGGCCATTGAAAAGAATGAAAAGAAACTGGATGAAAAACTAAAAGTCTTTCTGAAAGATATCGAAGAAATCACACACAAAGAAAATGAAGTTTACGGCGAGAAAGATTTAGCAGAACTAGGAGAAGATATCACAGTAACAAGTGAGGAAATAAAAGAAGCAGCAGCAAAAATCAATGAAAGACTTGCAGAAATAAACAACCTTGACGAAGAAGAAACAAAAGAAGTAAAAAAAAACTAAAAAAAGCAAAACAACTGATTGAAAAAGATTATCTTCCAAGAAAAGAAAAATATGAAAAAGCAAAAGCAACTTTTAATGGGCGAAATAGTTATTCAAAAACGGATGAAGATGCAACATTCATGCGAATGAAGGAAGATGCTATGCAAAACGGTCAACTCAAGCCAGGCTACAATGTTCAAGTAGGAACAGAAAATAATTTTGTAATCGGCTATGATGTATTTCCGAATCCTACGGATACAAGAACATTAAAACCACATATTGAAAATGTAGAAAAACGACTAAATTGCAAATTAAAAACAGTAATTGCAGATGCAGGTTATGGAAGTGAAGAAAACTATGACTACCTTGAAGAAAAAGGAATTATTGGAGTTATAAAATATTCAAGCTACGAAAAAGAAATAAAACGCAGTTTTAAGAAAAATACTTTCAATGCAGAGAACTGGAATTATGATTCAGAACTGAAAGAATACACATGTCCCTGTGGAAATGCAGTTCCATACAAAGAAACACGAAAACGAAAGAATCCCTCGGGATATGAACAGACTGTAGATATTTATAAATGTGATAATTATGAAGGCTGTCCTTTTAGAGAACTTTGTACGAAATCAGAATATGGCAGAATGGTACAAAGAAATGAAAATTGGCTTAATCAGAAAGCAAAAGTAAAGGAACTTTTAGCAACAGATGAATATAAATCTCTTATGAAAAAACGTTCAACAGAATGTGAAACTGTCTTTGGCCAAATAAAATCCAATCAAAAATTTAGACGTTTTAATCTCTGTGGAAAACAAAAAGTTGAAACAGAATGGGGATTATTAATGCTTGGTTATAACGTTAAGCAGCTTATTAGACTTATGAATGCCTAAAAAAAAACAAAGTACAAAATAATTTCAAAATTGATTAAAAATAGGCTGCCCTTTGCTGAAGTTTTTATTACTTCTAGGACAGCCCC
>JAZOVB010000174.1:0-2013 GCA_045658425.1 Clostridia bacterium
TTTACCTCCTTATTCCTTACGGGGATCGATATACTTAGCAGCATCGCTGAATCTGCCGTAAGTACCCATAGCCTTGTTGTAAGCTGTTGTGGGATCGTCGCCCTTCTTGATGAAGTCTGTCATCTTGCCGAGTGAAACGAATTCATAACCGATAACCTGATCGACAGCATCAAGAGCCATTCTTGTTACATAGCCTTCTGCCATTTCAAGGTAACGAACGCCCTTAAGCTTTGTACCGTACATTGTACCAACCTGTGAACGAAGGCCCTTACCAAGGTCTTCAAGACCGGCGCCAACTGAAAGACCGTCTTCTGAGAAAGCTGACTGGCTACGACCGTAAACGATCTGAAGGAAGAGTTCACGCATAGCTGTGTTGATAGCATCACAAACAAGGTCTGTGTTAAGAGCTTCGAGAAGTGTCTTACCGGGGAGGATTTCACTAGCCATAGCAGCTGAGTGTGTCATACCTGAGCAACCGATTGTTTCAACAAGTGCTTCTTCGATGATACCGTTCTTAACGTTGAGTGAAAGCTTGCAAGCGCCCTGCTGGGGAGCACACCAGCCCACACCGTGTGTGAATGCAGAGATATCCTTAATTTCATAAGCCTTTACCCACTTACCTTCTTCGGGAATGGGAGCGGGGCCGTGGTTCGGTCCTTTAGCGACCGTACACATTTGTTCAACTTCATGTGTGTAGTTCATGACGTTAAATCTCCTTTCGAGAGTTAGTATTGGTTATTGTTTACCGCTTATAATAATATCAAATATTTTTATTTCTTGCAATAGTGTAATGATAAAAAATTAAGGTAATAATCAAGATTTTTTGGGACATTAGACGAAAGGTACAAAAAAAGGCGCTATGCAATAAGCACAGCGTCCTACCGATTTACTTAACATCAATCTCTATCCCACTTAAATTCGTCGGATATACATTCGAATGTTTCTTTGACATTATCAATAGATGTCTCAATAGAATATGCCGACAATAATATCGGACCGAAAATTACAATGTACGGCACAATAAAAAGTCCCATACAAAGAAACTCTTTCGCATTATCTTAAGAATGTAAAGTCATCAAACATATCTGTCAATTTATCTTTTATCTCTAAAAACAATAAATACGGCCATAAAATAGGTAATGATAAAACTGAAAATATAAACACAGGAAACATAAAAACGCCCATAATAAACTCTCCTTTTAAATCACTTAAATTATAGATTGATCTTTTATTTGAAAAATTCCGTAATCTTTGCTATTGCATCACTAAAAAAATCAATAATCGCTTCAGCTATTACAATAGGAAAGCCCATAATAGCCATAGCACCGATTGGTATAAGTATAAACTCCATAATTTTTCACCAAAAAATGATTTTTTTAAACCTTATATTACATTACTTAACAAACTTATTTACCGTTCTCGATAACATCTTCAATTTCTCCGAAGATAAGATTACCGATACTCCCCAACTGAAAAAACGGTATAAGAGGTATCGCAAGAACATTCATAATAGCCTCAAAAAAAGATCCGATTGCCATAAAAATTAAAAGCATAATAATTTCTCCTTTTCTTTTTTTATAATTATATAATATCATAATCCGAAATTCAATATGCAATTTGCATTTCACTGTACTTTTTTCACAAAAAAACAGCTCAGTGAGAATTTCACTGAGCTTTATCACTATAAACCATCTTATATTTTTCTGTCAGTTCGTATCCTACCACAGTGCTTGCAGTAACATCTGATACGCTGAAATCTATATCTGTGAGCATAGCTGCTCTGATATTAAGCGACGCTACCTTACCGTCTTTGACAGTCATTGTAATTTCACCGCCGTCATAATAACTATCGGCACCCTCTATAACCATAGGAGCAGTTTTAAGCTTAGTAAACTCCGGCAGTGCAAGCACACCATCAAAATATGACTTCTGCTTTTTATCGCCCTTATTATAAATACTACCCTCATCTTTAAGGGTTATCTTCAGAGTAATCTTTCCGTTCTTTTCGGAGAT
>JAZOVB010000175.1:0-3688 GCA_045658425.1 Clostridia bacterium
TTATATCATTTGCACTTTTTGGGTTGTAATTTTCTATTATGTATTTTACGATTTCTTTTTTGTCCATAAAAAATCCCTCCTATGGTTATTTCTATTTTACCATAAGAAGGATTTAATTTACACAAAAATTTTTACAGGCTCTCCGAAAGCTTTTTTCGTATAATAAAAGACTTCTTTTTATCTTTTGCCAATAATTTTGTATATTATTTTATTTATTAAACTTCTTTCTGCAAGGTTTATAATTTCTTTTTGTTTTCTGCGGGCATACTTGTACGCAATGGAAGTTCCGCTTTTTTGTTGCTTATGGGGTTGATAGTCATCAAAGAAATACACAACACAAACGTAGGAATTATCTATCATATCATAATTTCGTTCTATATATAATCCTCTGCCTGCATTGTGTACTCTTTTAGGATAATAGGTGCCATCATACTTGGATGAAAAAAATCTTTTTTGTTTTTCACTTAACTCCGGAGAGTTGCAACGAACATATATCCTTTTGATTTTTGGATAATCTTCCATTAAATCGGTAAGTACTTCATAGCACAAATCATCAAATTCGCTATGACTGCCTAAAAGGAACCTATTAATACCATAATAACAGATAAGATGTTCAAAGGTTTCTGATAATTTATTTCTTAATTTTTTATTGTCTTTAATTGTTCTGTGCCCGAAAACACAGCAGGTTTCTCTTATTCTGTTTTCGACTTCTTTGTTTTCCATAATACATCCTCGCTAATAAAAAATGCGTAACCTGCCCGAAAGCAGAGTCACGCACAAAAAAACGCAGGGACTCTGTTTCCAAGGTTACCACACACTTTTTTATCATAACACAACTTACTCACATAAGGGTATGAAGAAACAAAGTGTACGCTTTTTTACATAGCGTACCCCTTAAATGAGTAGAATATGATATTTAGTTGTGTTTAAAATAAAAAATATGTGGTATCTTTATTATATCACATATTTTTTTATATATCAAGTAAAATAAAAAAGTGTAACGGAGACAAGGGGAGACAAGGGGACGGTTCTACTGTCTTGATGAATTAGGCAAGAAAACTAAATATTTAATTCAAGAGAAGCATTTAAGAGACGATTAAATTCGTCTCTTTTTTTTGTTTGGTTGACAATATTGAATATAAATCCTTTAGATTTTCGATATGTTGCTTTTAGCAACTCGATATGCAATTAAAATTGCTCGATATGTGCTTCGCACTCGATATGTTGCCTTACGGCAACGAGAATGAACCGACGCCGAATGGCATGTCGGTTCCTCCTTCATTTGTCATTTGTAATTGGTAATTTGTAATTTAAAAATGGCAAAGCCCGTGTCGGCTTTGCCATTTCCCTTAACCAAATATTTTTTTAATTGCATCCTTATAGATTTTTACCTTTTCCTCTACTTCTTCGGATGTACCGGCCTTTGCCATAATATATCCCTTGATTTTCGGTTCTGTGCCTGATGGTCTTATGAAAATAGTGGTTTCATCATCAAGTTCAAATCTTAACACATCTGCCTTAGGTAAATTGTCAACTCCGTCAAGATAATCAATTTTATTAATTACAGATGCATTTGCGATTTTTTTCGGAGTGTTTTCCCTTAAGCTCTTCATTAATGCCTTGATTTTATCCATTCCCTCAAGACCCTCAAAGAATGTGGAGATAACATCTTCTTTATAATATCCGTGTTTCTTATATAATGCTTCCATAGCATCATATAAGGTCATACCTTTTTCGTTATAGTAGGCTGCCATTTCGGAAATAAGCAGGGAAGCGTTAACCCCGTCTTTATCTCTTGCATGAGTACCGCTTAAATATCCGTAGCTTTCTTCAAAACCGAAAAGGAAGGTATGTTCATTGGTTTTTTCGTATTCCTTTATCTTTTCGCCGATATACTTAAATCCCGTTAAAATGTCCACCATTTTAATATTGTAATCTTCACATATTGCTTTGGTCATTTTGGTGGAAACTATTGACTTTATAACAACCCCATTATCAGGAAGCTTACCAAGCTCTTTTAAACCGGATAAAATATAATCGGTAAGTAAAACACCAACCTGATTGCCTGTCATACAAACAAATTCGCCTTTATCATCTTTTACAACTATTCCCACACGGTCACAGTCAGGGTCAGTTCCTAAGATAAGATTAGCATTTTCCTTTTTTGCATATTCCATAGCAATATAAAAGCCTTCCTTATCTTCAGGGTTAGGGGATTTCACGGTTGAAAACATAGGGTCAGGCATTTCCTGCTCCTTAACCGTGATAACATTTGTAAATCCTGCTTTATTAAGCACTTCTCTTACAGGAATATTTCCCGTACCGTGAAATGGTGTATATATTATTTTTATATTCTTGTCGATATCAGGTCTTATTCTTAATTTTAAAACCTCATCTAAAAAAGCTTCATCAATTTCCTTGCCTATAATGTTTATAAGCGGGTCTTCTATATCGGCTCTTTTAACATCAAAAACCGAAAGACCTGTCATAATATCAAAAACCTTTTGTGCCTCCGGAGGAGGTAGCTGCGAACCATCTTCCCAGTATGCCTTATATCCGTTATACTGATAAGGATTGTGACTTGCAGTTATAACCACCCCTGCAATAGCCCCTAATTTTCTTATAGCAAATGAAAGCTCGGGTACAGGTCTTAAACTTTCAAAAAGATAAACCTTTATTTTATTTGCCGCAAAAACTCTTGCAGCTTCTTTTGCAAAAAGGTCGGAGTTTTTTCTTGAATCGTAAGCAATTACAATTCCCTTATCCTTGCCCTCTGCATTTAAAATAACTCTTGATAATCCCTCGGATGCAAGGCCTACCACATATTTATTCATTCTGTTTGTACCTGCACCGATGATGCCTCTTAGTCCTGCTGTTCCAAACTCAAGAAGTTTTGCAAAGCGTTCCTTGATTTTTAAATCATCACCCTTGATTTCCAGCAATTCACTTTTGATTTCTTCGTCAAGTTCTTCAAAATTGAGCCATTTTTCGTATTCATTTAAATAATTCATCTGGTCACCTCATATTTCATTATTAACTATATTATACATAAGAGTATGCCCTTTTTCAATAAATATTCCTGATTTTTTGGAATCTTCTTCGGAATATATGAAATTATTTTTAATTTCCTTGTCTGTATCCTTTATAAGTACGAAAGGAACAGGCTCCCTTGTATGAGTTTTAAGCTCAATAGGTGTAGGATGGTCGGGAAGAACAAGCAGTCTGAATTCTTCTTGTGTTTCAATAAGATATTCATATATGGGCTTTATAATTTTTTCATCAATAAGCTCTATTGATTTAATCTTATCCTCAATGCTTCCCTGATGACCGCTTTCATCTGCCGCCTCAAGATGAATATATAAAAATTCATCACCGTTTTTAAGAGCCTCTATTGCCGCCTTTGCCTTTCCCTCAAAATTGGTGTGAACAGTACCCGTGGCACCTTCAACATCAATGGTCTTTAAACCTGATAAAATTGCAATTCCCTTTATTAAATCCACTGCGGAAATAACCGACCCTGTAATACCGAACTTTTCTTTGTAATTTTCAAGCTGAGGTTTTGTACCCTCACCCCAAATCCAGATGGAGTTCGCGGGATTTTTCCCCTCTGCAATTCGTTTTTTATTAACAGGATGGTCCTTTAATATTTCATAGCTTTTAACCATAAAATCATAAATTATTTCATCCT
>JAZOVB010000176.1:0-1738 GCA_045658425.1 Clostridia bacterium
ACCTCTGCTTTACACCTAAATTTCTTATCGTCCATTTGTTTAATTCTCCGTATATTATTAGGTGAACATATTATAACATAGTCAACCGCCCTTTATCAAGTCTCCTGCTAAATTACTCGAGGAAGATTAATAATAAAAAAGCTCTCTGCTGAAATTCAGCAGAGAGCTTTTAACTATTGTCTTTTTAATCCAAACTTTTCATTGTTGGGAGTATAAAAGAGTTGAAAAAATGGTGGTGGAAACATCTTACCTTATCTTGCTTTATTGTGATTTTTCTTGCCCGTTTTAACTGTTGTATTTTTGTTCCCTGAAAATCATCTTACCTTTTCCACATATATCACACCTCTGAAATGGTCTAAAACTCATGCTTTTACAAAAACATTGCGGATTTAAATTGTTTATGGTATAATCATAAAAAAAGGAGGACGATTGTATGAGAAAAATCATTTTCTTAATTTTAGTTTTTTCTTTTCTTTTATTGTTTACAGGTTGCAACCAAACTGAATCTAATATTAAAGTATCCTCTTTTTCATATTCTGAACATACAGAAATATACAAAGAAAACAAGCATGGTGTAAAGCACGAGGGTTTTACAAATATAAACGAGCAAAAAATTTCCAATGCTGAGGACGCTTTAGAAAGAGCAAAAAATGAGTGTACTATTGAATGGGACGCTTTTCAAGTATCTTTTGATAACAAATCAAACGTTTGGATGATATCATTTTATACCGAGGGAATGCTCGGCGGTGACCAAACGGTTTATTTAGACAGTAACGGCAAAACTTTACTAATAATATATGGCGAATAAAAAACCACCCTATGACTTTCGGTCATAGGGTGTTAACTTTTTAATCTAAACTTTTCATTGTGGGGATTTAGAGGGGCAATCTTATAACTGCTTATAACCTCTTATAAGTCTTTATAATTTCTCCCCGAAAACAGTGGATTTTAAGCGATTCTTATAAGTTCTTATATATTCTTATAAGCTCTTACAATTTCTTGGCTTTCATGGGTATTTTGTGGGTACGATGGGTATTTCGTGGGTAAAACCAAGTCTTTTTATTCACTTAATATGCTAATGAGATTGTAGCATAACACAAGCAATAAATCAAGGACCTTTTGCGGCAAATAGCTTGCTTTAGCTGTCGATTTATGGTATAATGTAGGTACAGTTTAATAAGATACATATTACCGACCAACAGACCTTTACATATTCCTTTTCAAAGGGAGTATGTGGGTCTTTTTTTGTTTTTTACCCGTTTCTCTGGCAACGGGTTTCCTATAAAATTCCTCCTAACATTCCTCCACCTGCACCAGCCAGAGGTGCTTACATACATCTTGGGGGATGTATGTTTCCTCATCTTTCTTAACTCCTTTCAAACGGCACCTTGGGGGTGGGTGCCACTACATAATTAAAAAAAGGAGATTTTTATGTATGGTTAGAGTTTTATTGCAGACATTTGTTCAAGAGAATGGAAGGGTTGGTAGGTCGGTCTATGATAATCATCCTCGGACCGAGAAAGACTTGTTAGAACTGCAAGTTCCAGATGGATACGAGTGTATTCTTGTCCATCGTGTATCTCACGATACAGTTAACATCTGCTTAATTCAAAAAGAGTATCCAGAGGAGGTAATTGTATTATGACAGACAAGACCATCAAAGACCTGTTCTATGGCAATCTAAACCTATTTGACCGTTCTATGAAAAGAAATGACGACTATGCGAAATCGTGGCACG
>JAZOVB010000177.1:0-26959 GCA_045658425.1 Clostridia bacterium
TTACTATTATACTTAGAGGTTTTATATATTATCAAGTGAGTTGGGGCTTGCTTTAAGCTCGCCCGTTTTGGCTTTGCTAAAGCCTTCTTTCACCCCTGGTAGAACCAGGGGTTTATTTCCACGCATAAATGCACCAATAAAAACCGTACAAAGCTCTGAGCACTTTGTACGGTTTTCTTTATTGATTAAGCCTTCTGCCTTTTTTATAATTACAGAAAACCTAAGGCAGCTGCACAAGATGCAACTGCCTTGAATATTATGTTTATCTTTTGAAAAGCTTTGCGAAGAAATTCAGGATAGCTGTGATAAATCTCATAAATATGCTTACTGATTCCTTGTCTTTTCCGCTTTCGTTGCCGGTATTATTGCCACCGTTATTGCCGCTGTCATCAGGCTTTTCTTCTGCAGGAGCTTTTATCGGTGAAAGAGTGTCTGTGGCACTGTCGTAATCCATATACTGCGGGAATTTTTCATTGTCAAACACTGTAAGCTTGCCGTTCTGATTAAAATACTCATAAATAAGCTCATCAATTGAGGGCGGGAACGGGTCATGAGAAATATTTCTGATAAACCATGTTTTTTCAGGGAAGAGACATGTTGAAGCGTCTATCATCTTATCAGGTGAAAGATACTTTTTGTCTGCAAGTCCGTTGATATAGCTGTCTGAAAGAACTTCACCGTAGGGTGCAGATGTTGCATAGAATGAAACGTGATAAACATCGGAAACCATATCAGTCTGCTGGCTCGCCTTTTCGTAGATGGGATAGCTGGGAATATTATACTTTACAAGAACACCGATTTCAACACCGTCTGCTACAAGCTTTTCCATTCTTTCGGGAAGACCCTTTGTAACACTGTAATAATATTCGTCGTTCTTTTCAATAAGGCCCTTATACTCTTCTTCTCTTCCACCGAAGATAAACTCTCTTGCCTCTTCGTAATAATCCTCACCTACCATTGACCAGAATGAAGGGAAGGTACCGAAAGTACCGAGAAGAAGTCTGGGAATAAGGTTAGCTTTAACTTTTTCAAGCAGCTGATTAATAAGATCGGTAGCAATGCCAAGCACCTTTACTTCGTTGAGAACTGCAACCAACGCACTGATAAATTCGCCTGTTTCTTCACTTTCAAGAAGGTCACCGTTTTTTACAAAGTAGTCAAGGAATTCATTGACTCTGTCATCATCAAGATAAAGCTGACCTGAATAAATTGCACCGAGAACGTCAAGTCCCAGATTTGAAGGCTCATACATCATAATTGAATCAACGTTTTCAACTGCGTGATCATAGTATTTTGTAAAGTATGCACTTGTAATATTTGCACCCATGCATCTTGCAACAATAACTACCTTGTCCTTGCCTGTGAGTGCTTTGACATTATCAATGTGATTCTTGAGCTGCTCGCCTACTACCATAGGTGAAAGACGCCAGTCATACCAGAAATTGTAGTCCATCAGAGCAAAATCAGATGATTTTTTAGGATAGTTATAGTTTGCAGCTTCACATGCAATACCTGAGCCATTTGATGCCTCACCGTTATTGTCAAGCACAACCTTTTCAAAAAGCGGTACTATGTGATTTACAAGCTCATCGCAGTATGCATCATAATCATCGGTAATAATACCTGTTGCAAGCTCTTTAAGACACGGTGCAAGAGCTTCTTTTACAGTAGCACCGATATCAACACCGATTTTCCATACACGGTTGCTTTCAGACGGGTTAGTTTTATCCGCATAAATTTTATGTCTTGAGCCTGTAACATAAATAATCGGATATTCGGAATTTTTTTCTGCGGCAAAAGCCATCGGAGCCGCTATGCTGCAAAGCATAACAATTGTGAGCACAAAAGCAATTAACTTTTTAGTTTTCATTATCTGTCCTTCTTTCAATAAAATTATATGAATCACACCTCACATAATTAAATTATATTAATTACTTTTGCGTTTGCTTTGACCAACTCGTTAATATTTCTTAATATTTGTTAATACTTTTTAATTGTTTGTGTCATAATTAAAGCCTGCCTTAAGAAAGGCAGGCTATTGTTAAGCTTCTTAACCAATAATCATATCAGCATAAATCGGATAGTGATCAGACACAAATTTACCGTTGATTTTCGTCAGTGCACTGAATCTGTCTCTACCAACAGAAAAAATCCTTTCTATATTTTATCATATAAACTTTTTAAGTCTTTCAACGAGCACCTTGATAATCGGAAATGCCACAACAGAAAGCATTACACCCTTTATTGCATTGAGTGTTGCCGAAGAGCCTATTGCCGCCCAAAGTGTTGCACCGTCAAGCTCGATACCGAGAAAATATTTGAAGAAAAGCGGTGTAACAAGATAATTTGCACCAAAGCCAATTATTACAATTGCGGCAACACCAATAACTGATGAAAGCAGAATGTACTTGTTTTCTTTTGCTGAGGTATACTCCCCTTTCTTTTCGCTTTGCTTTTTAAGGCTTCTGAAAAGAATTGAAAACGGCACAACATAGGCGCAGCCTACAATAAAGTTCATAAGATTACCAAAGCCCATCTGTGTTCCGATTCCTTTGAAAATAAGCTCGATTACATTTTTAAGAAGCTCAATTATCACCGCTGCACCGGGACCGTATATAATTCCGGCAAAAAGTGCGGGTATATCACTGAGGTCCATTTTAAGATGTCCGAGCGCTGCAAAAAGAGGAAATTCCAAAAGAAACAGCACAAAGCTGATTGCAGTAAGCATTGCAATTGTTACAATCTGAATAAGACTTTTTTTCTGATTTTTCTTCATAACATTCACCTTTCAAAAAAAACAATGCCCACAGTAAAAATACCGCGGGCAAAACATACAATATTGTTGTATCTCTTCTTTCATCCGGACTATACCGTCGGCTTCGGAATCACACCGAATCTGCGCTGACTTTTGTCAGGCTCGTGGGCTTTTACCACCGGTGAGGAATTGCACCTCGCCCTGAAGATATCTCTTACAGTGTCATAATAGCACTGCACATATATTTTGTCAATAGTTTTTTATACTCTTGATTCAATAACGGTAAGATTGCCTAAAATTTCTACTTCGCCGTAAGAAGCGGGAATGAAAACGCTTTCGCCTTTGTAGAGCGTTACGCAGGTGTCTCCGTGCATAACAACACCGTTACCGTCAAGACAGACAAGTGAAACAAACGAGGTGCTGTCTGCAACAACAGTTGCTTTTTCTTCAATTTCAAGCTTCTTCATTGTGAAAAGCTCGCAGGAAGTGAGAAGTGTTTCGCTGTAGCCGTCCTTTTTCACTGTTTCACCCATAGGCTTGCCTGAAGCGTCAATTGCCTTTGTGCTTGTTACATCAAGGGCCTTTTCAACATGGAGCTCTCTGGGCTTTCCGTTCTGGAGTCTGCCGTAATCGTAAACACGGTAGGTTGTATTTGAGTTCTGCTGTACCTCCGCAAGAAGAATGCCCTTACAGATTGCGTGAAGTGTGCCCGCTTCAATAAAGAAGATATCGCCCTTTTTAACCTTGACTCTGTTTACATAGTCAAGAAGAGTATTTTCTTCTATGCTCTTTCTGAACTCTTCCTTTGAAATATCTTTTTTGAAGCCGTATATAATTTCAGCGCCCTCATCGCAGTCCATAATATACCACGCCTCGGTTTTGCCGTATTCACCCTCAACTCTCATTGCATAATCGTCATCGGGATGCACCTGAACAGAAAGGTTATCTCTTGCGTCAATAAGCTTTATAAGTATAGGGAAGAAAGAGAACTTTTCGCAGTTTGTACCGAGACAGTCCTTACCCTTTTCTGCAATAACCTCTGCAAGTGTTCTGCCCTTATCTTCACCGTTTTCAACAATACTGTGGCCTGCTTCATGGCAGGAAAGCACCCATGCCTCAGCCTGTCTGTCGGTAAATGATACCATATCAAATTCCTTTGAAAGTCTTGTTCCGCCCCAGATATAGTCTTTAATTGCAGGGGTGAGCTTTAAAATTTTCATATTCCGTCTGCTCCTTTTTTGTGTAATTAATCCCTTATCCTAATCATAATAATTTAAGGGGTGTTTATATGTCAATAGGTTCTTACATAATTTTTGCTTTTCTTATTCTGAGCGGTATAATTATCCTTGCCGTTACCTTAAGAAACGAAAAGCCTTTTAAAAATATTTTTCTGTCCTTATTTTCAGGCGTAGGCTCACTTTTTGCGGTGAATATAGCCTCTGCCATTACTGCAGTTTCCTTACCCGTAAATACTCTTACACTTTCTGTAAGTGCTGTTGGAGGTATTCCGGGTGTGGTACTTCTGCTGATTTCTGATGTTCTTCTGTCTTAATATAGAATTGTTTTTTCAATACCCTTTGCTATAGCCTCACCCAAAAGCTGCTGATTCTGTGGCTGAATAAGCTTATAGCATTCGTCGTTGTTGGTTACAAATCCCGTTTCAATAAGCACTGAGGGACATTCATCAAGCCTTGTAACGCTGAAGGGATAATAGGGTGCTCCGTCAGAGATACTGTCGTAAACTGAAGGCTGACCGCTGTAAAGGTAACCCTTGAATACGGAAAGCATTTCCTCGTAAATATTTGCTGCAAGCTTTTTGGAGAAGGGCTTATAGTAATATGTTGCCGTACCTATCATAGACTTGTTTTCTGAGCCGTTTGAGTGGACACTTATGAAATAATCGGGCTTCAGACTTCTTGCAATTGCCTTTCTGTCTTCAAGCTCAAGCATTGTATCTCCGCCTCTTGTGGAGTATACAATTGCACCTCTCTGCTCAAGAGCCTGCTTTGTATAATAAGCAACGGCAAGATTGATATCACATTCCTCAACTGCTCCGTCATATCCGAGAGCACCGGGATCTTTTCCGCCGTGACCGGGATCAAGAAGAATAACACTTCCTGAAAGAGTCTGCGGTTTGTTGTGAACAGTAATAACCATATAACCGTATTCATCATATTCTACACTGCAGCCGTAGTATTCGCCAAAGGCTCTGAGTGGCATATAAAGATGAACCTTTTTGTCTGAAGAAGATATATTCCATGTTGCGCCGGACACCACATTACTGCCTGAAATATCAATGTTTCCGTCTGCCGCAACAGTATGATGGAATGTAAGCTGAATATAATCTGACGTGAAATTGGTTATATTGAACTTTGTGCCGTGCTGTGAATAATAGCTCTGGGGTGCAAAGCTGATTGTGTAAGGTATCTTCCACGATGTGCCGAGCTTGATTTTAAGCGTTCCGTTTTCAGACTGTGAGGAAACAACGCTGAGTCTGTTATCACCCATTTCCTGTCGTGGAATAAGCTTGACATCGTCGCGGACAACCTTTACACCGCTTGAAAGCTCATAGAAGTAAACCTGTTCGCCGTATTCCTTGTTATAAGCTTCGCTTTCCTGAATGATGTAATCCATTGTGCCCTTTACAAAAGCTGAGCAGGATGGTGTATAGGTATCATCGTTATAAACAAGAGGTCTTGTGTCTGCATAATTTGCTGTAATAAGTGCCATTTCCGCACCTGTAAAGGGTGGATTATTTCCACCGCTGTTACCCGAGGGAGCAATAACAGACGGAGTCTGCATCTGACCGATTGTTGTGCCGGGAAGAATATTCTGCGGAAGAGTCTGCTGAATTTCACCGGGAAGCGACGGCACATAATTTTCAAGCTTTATGGGTGCCGTTGTCTTTTCCTGCTCTGCGCCTTGGTTATTTGATATATCAGCCTTTTCTTCGGCAGGTATAATTTTCGCACCTTTAAGCTGCATACTTTTTCCGTTATATGCACCGATTACCGTAATTCCACCGAGAGAAGCAACCTCTTCACGGGTTTTGGGCATTTTTATTTTTGCGTTGAAAGCAACATATCCGGTTGCATTTTTGTCTGCAGGCTTTGCTTTATACTCCTTTGTGCCTACCTTTACGGAAACATCAGCCTTATAATATGCCACAACAAGGACATTTGCCTTTTCTTCGGGATAAAGGGTCATTTCATTTTCCGGTGTAACACTTTTCAGAAGGTCACCGTCAAAGCTTACATTAACTTTATATATAAGCTCTTTTCCGCACTGTTCAATTTTAATTTCGTTATATCCCTCTTCAAAATCAAAGGTCAATCTTCGGCTTCCGTTTTCGCCGAGGCTCATTTTTTCCCCGTTAATATAAATCGCATAAAGGTCGGAGCCGTAAATTTCAATTTCACCCGTAAATTCTTCGGTTTCAACAGTGTTACCGTCGTATGAGGTTATTCCCAAGCCGCGAAGTGAAATTGAGGGCGAAATGCCTTTTTCAATGAATTTTTCAACTGCGGAAAACGAATTTTCCTTGTTCTCTTTCACTGCTGAAAAGCTGGTGAACGCCCTCATTGAAAGAGCACTATGACTGTCGTTATCATAAACCAGTCTGAGTAAGCTGTCGGGAGCGGCATTTTTTTCTGTATCAAAGCTGAAAATAAGGTCAACACCTGCAATATCAGCTGCTGCATTCCACTTTTTCAGAGTGTTTTTATCTGTTTCTGAGTTGATTTCAAGAAAAATTCCGTGAGCACTGCGCTTATTGAATTTTGTAATATCAATGTTGTCACTTACTGCGGCAATAAGCTTCGCATCTTTGTTTTTAAGAAGCATATCTCCCTTAAGCTTGAGCAGAAACGAATTGAATTTTTCAGTAGTTTCCTCACCCTGATAAATCATTATTCCGTTTGCTTTTTCGCTCATTGAAGTTGCAAATTTATCTGCATTTTCTTTACTGAGCACAAGGTAAACCTTAAGCTTTTTATCGCGGAGATATTCAATTACCTTTGCAGTATCACCGTCGGAGTCCTTGCCGAATGAATAGTAATCACTGAAAAGAATAACTGTATCAAAAAAGCTGTCCTTGATTGTCTTTACAGCCTTTTTGAAATCCTCATTTTCCGTATCAAAAGGTACATCTGTATTTTCCTTGAGAAAAACTGCGTTACTTACCGAAGCTGCCTTGACTTTATTCTGGGTTTTGATATATTCGTCAACACTGACAGTAATATCGGTACCGCTGAAAACATCCTCTGTACGGTTTTTACCCGTTATATGTAAGGCTGTAAGCCCTGCTGCAATACTCAGCACAGCTATAACAACCGCAATAATAATTCTTATCTTTTTCATAGTCTTCTTCTTTCCTTGGTTTTGTAGCTATATATTATATCACAATCGGGGATAAATTTTCTACAATTTATGCTTATTATTAAAAATTTAATTTTTGAATATGACCTGCACTGAAATACGATACTCCGTAACAGCCCTTTTTCTCTGACAGCTCTGATTCGGCTTTCAGAACATCAGGATTATTTATCCACTCATCACTGCCCTCACCTGCAAAAACATCCTCTTCTCCCACCTTATAAAGTGCAAGGCCTGCCACAAGCTTAACATCTGAATTTTCTGTAAGCTCAATCCATTCATCAAGCACCCTTTCAAAAGGCATACTTCCGTTTTCAAAGCCATAGTAAAGCTGCGGAATAAGCATATCGCAAAAACCGCCCTTCGCCCACAAGGGAACATCAGCGTAAATTTCGTTTATGTTTTTCTTGATATCACTCGAAGGGCTTACAGAAAAAATCAGATTTTCGTCAAAGGCTTTAACTGTACTGTAAGTAAGTGACAGAAGGCTATTTACCTTTTCCCTTCTGAAATTTTCTCCGGACATTTTTCCGCCCTTCTTCAGATATTCCTTATACTCCTTGCTGTCACCGTTTTCAAATGAGGGCGGATAAAAATAATCATCAAAGTGAATCCCGTCAACACTGTAATTATTAAGAATTTCTCTTACCCCGTCAACAATTAATTTCTGCACCTTTTCTGAGGCAGGATTCAGATAAATACCGTCCTCGGTAACAGTAACAGCACTATCCTTTTCCTTAAGCCAATTTTTTATCTGCCCTTCTGTTATTTGTTCAGGCTCGGGTACAGCAAGCACCCTGTAGGGGTTTATCCATGCGTGAATTTTAAGTTTATGCCTCTTTGCCTCTTCTGTACATATTTTAAGAATGTCAAAATCAGCCTTCTCCCCTCTTTTTCCTGAAGAATATTCACTGCTTTCAAAAAGCTCAGAATAATAAAGTGCATCCGAAAAAGGTCTGACATGAATAAAAACATTGTTTATACCTCTGTTGGTAAAAGTGGTAAAAAGCTCTGAAATATAAGCCTTGTAGCTATTTTCTGTGTAGTTTTTTCCTTTTACCGAAAGCTCTGAATATGTAAGCCATATTCCCATAAAGGCTTCATCTGTTGTTTCAGATTTTTTCGGATAAGTTGTTTCTTTTTCCGTAACGGATTCTTCTCTTGCACACCCGCAAAACAGAAAAACAAAGCATAAAAACAGAAGAAATATTTTTTTCATAGCTTAAACCACCTTGACATTAGGACTAAAACAATTTACAATATATAATATACTATTCCTTTGAAAGGAGAATTAACAGACTATGGCTGTTTCAACAATAAATAAAGGCTTCACTAAAGATATAGGCGAAACTGAGGGTATTGTATGTCCCAACTGCAAAAACGCAGTAAGAATGCGTCTTTTCACTACCACAGACAGCTCTGTGATTTCAAAAGTTATCCGAAAAAAAGGTGATATGCATGTTGCGGTTTGTCCTCAGTGTGCCTGCGTTTTCACTGTCGCTGAAAATTATATGAAAGAAAAGACAAGCGGTACAACTGTTTTCATTACTGAAAATGACCTTACTGTATTGGTAAACGGAAAATGAGCAAAGCCGATTCTCTTGTAATAATTTATCTTTGCACAATTTCTGTTGTTACTGTTGTTTTCACAGTTTATGACAAGCTTGCCGCAAAGCTTGATATGTGGCGCATTCCGGAAAACTATCTTATGGGCCTGGGCTTTTTCGGCGGAGCGCTTGCAGAATATATTGTAATGAGGCTTATCCGACACAAAACCCAGCACAAAAAATTTATGCTGGGGCTTCCGTTTATTATTATTCTTCACCTTGTTGTGCTTATAGTATATCTGTTTTTAACCGATAACCACTGATTGCAGTGGTTATTTTTTTATCTTGCAATAATAAGCATTTTACCCTCAACGGCATCACCGTTTTTAAGCTCATTTTCTTCTTCCAGCATTTTTATTGTTGTATTATATTTTTTTGCTATACTCCATAAATCCTCACCCTTCTGGGGATAATAAAGCACAAGTGCACAGTCACTCTCCTTTTTCGCAGCACTTTCATTCAAAGCTATATCTGTACAAAGCTTTATTTTTGTTTTACGGCAGATTTCACCCTCGAAAATAATTTCAGCAGATACACTTACAGTGTTTTTATCTGTAATATTCCAGGTTATATTTTTAACCTTACCCTCTGCATCGCCGCCAAACATTTCTCCCTCTGCAACCTTGTACTGAAGCTCACAGTCAAAGCTTTTCTCTGCATAAGAAGGCACACCTTTTTCATTGAGGTAAATAATGGTCAGCAAAGAATTAAAAATCACTTTAGCCTTGTCTTTTTCAAACTGCAGCTTTGTTTCTGTTTCCTCTGCTCTTATGTGGCAGATTTCTTTTATACCCTTTTGCAATTCATAAGCTTTACTCAGAGTCTTGTTCTCTTTTATTTCAAGCATAGGAACACAAAGCTCAAAGCTTTCACATTTATGCTCAGCTTCATAATCGGTGCTGTAGCAATCAAGAACACCTTCAAATTCTTTTATTTCACTGCACTCAGCAAAAGCCGTTAACTTGGCTGCAATTTCAAAAAGCCGTTTCTGACCTGACGAATCCGCCTTTGGATTTACTATAAGACGGCTGATTTTCAATTTAAGATTACTTTCCGTCTTTTCCTGAAGTCCAGCAAGGTCAATTATCTGACTTATTGGCATTTTGTGAGTAATATTATAAAGCTTATTATCGCCTTTTTCGCTGCAGTAAACAACTGTGCATACCATTTCACCCTTAATAAGCATTTTTCCCGTAACCGTTTTTTTGCTGTCAACGGTACAGTAAGCGTCGGTAAAAATCACCTTACCTATATCGGGATAATTGCTTTCAAGAGAAACTGTTTCACTAAGGTCAAAGTTCTTAACGCCCTGACATACATAGTTACGGGCTTTGAATGAAGTCTTCTTCAGCTGAACGCCCATCGAGTCGCAACCGGATATAAATTCAGCTTCAGAATCAGACAGAAGACTGAAATTCACCGTTACACTTCCGCTTACTGAAACACTTCTCTGACTCATTGCTCGGCAATTGACATAATCTGTTTTCGCTGAAGCGAGCAGCAGAGCATTATCAGGAAGATTTTTACTTTCTGTGCTTACATCAAGGTCAAGCTGAGTTTCAAAGCAGTCTATTTTATCCTCATCATTTACATAAATGAGCCTTAATATTATTCCGCCTGTTGCTCCTATCTTATCTCCTTTTATAAACGCACTGCTTATACCTGTTTCCACAGAGCATCTGAGTATACGTCTGATATCACCGCAATAATCGGGAAGATTGAGTCTTGTATCTATACTCTGCTTGGCAGAGAGGCTTACTGTGCCTGCTTTTCTTCTTAGGGTATTTTTCCTGATTTCAAGTGCCATAAAATACATCTCCTGTTTCAAAAAATCTCTTACATAATGTATATTAGCCCGATACATAAAATAGAATTACCTTAAGAAAAAAGCAGTCACCGTTAGAAGCAACAGCGACTGCACAGAAATTTATTTAATCTTGTTTTTGGGTGATATTTCATTCCACAAGGTAAAGCCGAGGATAAGCGCACCGCCGATAATCTGCCACAAGGTCATTGTTTCCCCGAGAACAGTAACGGAAATCACAACTGCAACCAAGGGATCAATATAACTGAGAATTGCAGCCTTCTGACCGGGCAATTCCTTAAGAGATGAAAAATACATACAGTATGTAATACCCGTATGAATTAAACCTACAATCAAAAGATTAACCCAACCTTTGGTATTCATACCCCCGAGGGTGATTCCGCTTGTAAAAATCACATAAGGGAGCAAGACAAGAATTGCGGCGATAAACTGCAGAAAAGTACGGTGTATTCCGTCTACATTTCTGATAAATTTATTAAACAGAACAACGGAAGCATAGAAGAAAGCGGCACCAAGTCCGAACATTATGCCCTTCATATTACTTTCACCGCCACTGTCAGCAACACCCGTAATCATAACAAGTCCGACTGTAGACATAATAAAACAGATAATTTGCTTGACTGTAAGCTTTTCCTTAAAAAGAATCGGGCACACAACCGTAACAATAACCGGTGCAAAATAATAGCTCAGAGTGGCAACTGAAACAGTTGTATATTTATATGCTTCAAAAAGGAGTATCCAGTTGATTCCCATAGCTATACCTGAAGCCAGGAGCAACGGTACTTCCCTTTTGATTTTTTTAAAGGGTATTTTCTGACCGGTCACAATAAGGAAGAACACAAGTAAAATTGCAGCAAGCAAAGCCCTGTAAAGTGCAAGTTCACCTGACGACACCGGAATATTGCGTACAAAAGGTCCGAGGGTACCGAAAATTGCCATTGAAGCTATCAGCATAAGCCGTGGATTCATAATTTTTTTCATATAAAACATCCTGTCTGATATCTGATTACATCTTTTGAAATACAATCTGTGCACAATTTACTGACAAGTAACCGACACACTGTCTGATAAAACAAATCTTACTATGTATCCTGAGGTTTGTCAACATAAGGTTTTATATTTTTTTTAGTTGTAAAAAAATCACGCTGAAACCACTTGACAACATCGAGAATTCAAAGTATAATATTTGACAGTCGAAAGACACGCCGGTGTGGCGAAATCGGCAGACGCAAGGGACTTAAAATCCCTCGGTGGCAACACCGTACCGGTTCAAGTCCGGTCACCGGCACCAAACCAGAAAAATCCGAACCAAATTTTCCCAATAGGAAAAGGGTTCGGATTTTTTGTTTATATCTAAAAAAATTATGCATAAAAAACTCCGTGTCATACGGAGTTTTTTAGCATCAAGAGAGATAGCTCTCTATAGGATTTATCGTAGCCTTCCTCCCAAAACGCTGTGGGTAAATACCACTCCTTGCATATTTCTTCATATATTCTACCAAGGTTGCAGAGTTTGCTCCAAAACGAAAAAGCAAAATGATCAACACAATCTTTTTCAATATAAGCATCTAAATCAAATTTACTCCAATCTTTTTTTGCTTCATCCGGTCCATATTTATAGTATTTTTCTATTAACAGTAATTCATCATACATTCCCTCTAATGCAGGCCAAACAACTTTAGAATTCCAAAAATCATATTTTTTTATTATTGAAATAAAATGTAAAATCATATCTGGTTGCATTTGTATTACAAGTTCATTCATTTGATAGTTAAATTTATTAAAAGCCCCAAACAATTTTGATCTGCGAGCAAGAAAAGAGAGATGACATATGCATCTTTCTTCGTCTAAAATATTTGATACCGGGATGTAAATTGTTACTTTTGATTTGTTTTTTTCCAAAGTTTTGTTAGGTATTAATAATTTTTCTATATAATCGTTTAAACATATAAAATATACTTTTTTGGTTTCTAAATCCACTAAAAAAAGTATTGTTGGGACTGCATGCCCCATACTTTGAACAGTTAAAAGTTCATTTATATCTATTTGATATGGAATAACCTCTATTTTAGAGGTTTCTTCAGGAATTGTTTTGTATATCTTTTCTACATTGTACCTTCTTTTCACATTGATTTCCCTTGTTTTTATGCTCTTTTTTGATTTTAATTGCACAAAGAAAAATTCACCTAGAGTTTCTGCTACTGAGCGCTGTTTATCTATAAACTCGAAAGTTTCAACGACCAAATCAATCCCATAATCAGGGGCATATTGGTGTAATACCCATTCTTGCGGCAAAGCGTTTCTTAGAATCTCATACGACTCCTCTTCCATTATACTTTGAATTACACGTCTTTTTTTATGAGCCATAAGACAAATCTCCTTTTTTTACTTTAGCAAACCGTAACTTATAAGCACTATTTAACTTATAAAATAGCTGTACTTGTTTTTTTACATTTAAATATAAGTATGTTATCTATTACATAAAAGCACTTCTATTCGTCCAAGTGATACCAAAAACATTACAACTTTCTATTTCTTCACACACGAACTCATCTATTAAACTAATACAGTCACAATCCTGATAATTATTTTTACATTTTGAACATCGTATAGTTTCATCTGTTAATGCAATTACCGCTGTTAATTTGTTTTCTTTTAGAATTGATGTTTCGTGTTCAGTTAAAAGCAAATTAGCACAACCATCATTACCTAATGTTTCTATTTTTTCTAATGGCACAAAACATCTTTTTATAGCAAGATTGCCACATGAGTTAATAATGTCAAATGGATGAACTTCACTTTTAACACTAGAAAAATTTCTCTTTATGAAATTATAAGAATCCAATAACCATGAAAAAATATTTTCTTCCTTTGGAATAAAACCAAAACCGTTTGAATAATACTCAAAGAAGTCGTCAACATGTCCTAAAAATTTAAATACACCCGTTCGGTTTTCGAATGGAATCTTTAAAGTAAAAGAAATTATTCTGTCATCTTTAGTGTGCCATAATTCACAGAATTGCTTGATTGCAGCTACAACACAATTAGCATCTGATAGATCACCACACTCAAAAATAGGATAATTGTAAACTGTATCGAAAAAACTTACTTGCTTACAATGTGGAATTCGTACAGTTTTTCCCATTCGTCTGATAAGTTTGCACAATGAGATAGTTTCTGACTCAATAAATTTATCGACTTTGTTTTCATATGATAAGAAGCTATTTGTTTTAACATAAATATTATATTCGTTATTAGTTTTAACCCTAGGTCCGTATGAAAAGTATATTTTTATACCTTCTCCTGCCACAATGTTACAAGGCAGAAAATCTTTAATTTCAGATTCACATAAATCTATTTCTTTTCGTTTTTGAATACGATAATCAATTTTATCATCTTTACCGCCAAAGTATTCACCAATCATTGTATTATCTCTATAATAGTGTGTTATTAGTTCTTTCCATAGCGGCACAGAAATTTCTCCATCTATCCTCCACAACTTCGTATAAAGAGTATTTCTATCACTGTCTTTTATTGATATATCTAATCTTTTGATCATTTTTTCATCATCATATGTTCGCACAGCACCATCAAGGTGAATTGGTACATTCAACGTATTATCAATCATACTGTGAACGAAACGACAAGCATACATTTTAGAACCTTCAATCAAAATATTCGGAATGTCTGTTATCTCTTCACTTTCAAAAGTATGTTTGCTATCTTGTATATACCATCCAAACTCTGTTCTTAAGAATTCAGAGAACAATTTATCATAATGTTCGTTTTCATGTCTAGTTACTCCTAGAGGTATACTATTTAAATCATTATCAAATTTAGGACCCCACCAATACGAATATTCGTGTTCTGCATGTTCTGTACCGGCTAACCCAATACAATCAAGATCTATAGCTATTTTTATGCTTTTGCCATTACGTTCTAAACCTTCTATTCGTGATAAAAAAGGAGTATTAAGCGTATTTAAATAACTATAGCTACGCCTAAAGTATAAATGCGCAAATATTAAGAAATCTCCAATTTTATATATTCCAGGAAGAACAGGTGTGAGCACATCCAAATCAATAAGTCCATTATCCATTTTTTCAATGATATGAGGAAAAACTCGTTCTACAATGTTTTTATTATGTATAAAAACACAGTTCGTCCAATAGTAAGTTTTTGTTCCCTCTATATGGTCTCCTAGCTTCTTTTCAAGAGATTCATATTGTTCGATATTATCTTCAACATTATTTTTATACAACAAATAATAATTTATTTCATTTATCTTTTTTTCTTCATCTTTATTTTCTGCAATAGTTATTGAATTTGTTGTATACGCTCTTTGAGAATCTAAATATATACCAGTAAGATTTGAATAACCAATACTGAACTTGTGGTTGTGATTGGCAAAAGATGGAAATATTGTATCCCATTGCTTTTCGTAAGCCTTATACATAGCTTCAAGCGAAAAAATTTCATCATAAAGATTAATTTCGTCTGTAATGGCAATTCCTTTATATGAAACCATAAAACCCACCACCTAAAATAATGCTTCAAAATTCTCAAAGAAAAATAAATTTATCAATAGACTATTTAGAGATAACCATTAAATGAACAAAAATATATAGCAATTAAAAATTGATGCAAAAATTATTAAATTTTGTATCAAAGTACACAAAAAGGGACATGTAGTGTGATATAATACATATAGAAAATTAAAGGAGAGATTATTATGACAATCAATGAATTTATGAAAAAAGCTGGCGTATCAAAGAAGAAGTATGTTGAAAGCTGGATAGAATGCAATCTTATTCCAGGCATAAGCAAAGATGATGAAACCGGTGAATGGATTTTCCCTGATTCCGCCAGAAGGCCGTATAGACCTCGGTGTAGTGCAAATGCGTCTGCATCAACAATCAGAGCAAGCATATTAAAAGCTTGTTTAAAAAGAGAGCATATTTCAAAAGAAACATATCATATGAGTGAAGGAGAATTTTTAAGATTTATCGAGGAACTCGTAAATGCAGATTTGATTTCAGTTAGAATTGAAGACGGAATTACATATTATGACTCAACAATAAAGAGTGATACCTATAAAAACAAATCCGTTAAAGAATTAAAAAAAGTCATACTCCAATGTATTGGAATAGTTGTAGAAAAAACATCTTACGGCACAACTAAAGCTATTATGGATCACTCGTTAAGTGCATAAAACAGTTTTTGCAAATAACAGTCCAATACTTATTAAATCGTTCCTGTTGCCCTCTTCAAAATAAAACTTCCATGATGTGTTATCCTAAAAAATTGAGCTGTACACTTATCCAATAGGGAAGCGTTTTTTTGTATTCTAGCAATGTCGTTCTGATTTTTTCTTCCAATTGTTCATCATTCTTTTCATTTGCGTCAAAATTCGAAAACAACACCTCATTCAAATAGAGAGCACATTCTCTTGGCACTCCCATTTCTATCATAATTCTAGAAATTTTACTATATGCACCAGATTGCATACACGCCAAAAATACACTGTTAGAATTTTTGATATCAAAAATAGGTTTCAACAAGAGTGGTATTCTATATGAAACTGTATTTTGTAGCAATTCTATTGTTTCCTCAATTTCATCTTCAATCTTGTCATCAGAATATTTCATTTTTGACAATATTTCAAATAAGGTTGTCTCCTTTGCCCACTGCATGCATACTGCCTTTAATATGCTCCTTCCAACTCCTTTTTGGAACTTTTCGGGAATATATTTTTTGTACATTTCACTAGTTTCTGGAGTATCTCTTAAAAACTTGAGCATTCTATCAAATTTGGCTGTTGCACCATACTCTTTTGGATGCATAGGTACATTCTCTGTGTAATTTTTATAAATAACATCGAGTATGAACGGATCCCAATACCTATTTTTTAAACAAATATCCTTTGGAATTGATAATTCTTGTAGGCTTAGTATAATTGCTGCTATCTGTTCCTTGCTGTAGCAAACACCAACATTTTTCATCTTTTGCTCTGCTTGTTCACCATACCTCAATACCGATTGACGAGTATAAGTTACCAAATCGCCAAAATTACCCATATTGCTATTAACAGGTACGCTTGTTCCAATTATAGGTTCTATATCATTATAATATTTTGAAAATCTTTCCCCATACCCAGTTGGTAACTCTTTTGTAACATCATCAAATATTGTTATTTGTTCATATCCATCAGAGTTAACGAAAGATGTTTCATCTAAAACAAGAGTTCTACCTATAAAATCTTTTAATAATCTACCAGCTCTACCTCTTAAGTTCGCCATTTCATAATTAGATAATTCTGCCGAATCAGATTTTTTTCTTAGATATAAATGGGGATTTCTGATGATTATGTTTTGTGCTGGCAAGTTAACGCCTTGCAATAGCGTTGTAGTACAAGCTATATTGGTTAACCATTTATTATGGATTGCGTCTTCTACAGTTCGCCTGACATGGTCCGGTAGTTTTCCATGATGGTATGCCACTCCCTTACTTAGTGTATTACACATCGAATAATTGGGGTGGATAGTAGATTGAAAATAAGAGATTAAATCCGAGATTGGAGCAACCGTCTGGCTTACACCTTCAAGTGAACATGCAATTTTTCTTGCAGTAGAAGCAGTCGGTGCAAAAATAATGTTTTGCTCTCCCTCAAAACTATTCGCAATAGAATTCAGGTAAGTAAAATATTTTTCATCATAATTTTTTTTACCATAACCCTCAATTGCGTTTACATTCATAATTTGCCTGATAATTGGATATTTTGTTAATGTGCAGTATTGTTTTAAATAAAAACTGTTTCGTTCTTTATAAATACTATAAGTTAGATTGAGCACGGGGCTATCAATAGAAGATATTTCCTTAGTTTCAATGCCAAAAATACTTTCACCCGTTATTTCTATCTCATCTATTCTTGGTCCTGATATTATAATTTGCTTTACATTTTGTTTATAGCGGAATTCATTTAAAGTATCAAACAGTACTTTTGCACGCTCATCATTATCATCTTTTATTCTTTCAATATTTTGTATTTCATCAGCAATCAAAATCATATCTTTTTTAAATGAATTTCGTTCATCGCTAAATGCAGATATGGCTTTTTCTTGTGTCAAAACATAAATATTGTTACTTTTATCATTCTCTACAAAAGAATTTGTAACACGACAATTTTCAATATTTAAATTCTTTATAAACTTATTAAAATCTTCTGACACCTGATTTAGTAGGCTTAGTGTTGGAATTATATAAACTATATCAAAATTATCTTTTGAAAGCTTTTCCAATAGTTTAAGAAGAATAACAAAAGATTTTCCGGCCGATGTAGGAGCTGATATTCCTATTAGTTTTTCACTATCCATACTTTTCCAAATGTTCATTTGAAAATCTGTAAGAAGAAATTTATGTCCATTTATATCAACATTATTTCTCTCTTGATTTAACGTAGTCAGCAAATGATCTATGGTACTATCTAATGACGAGAAAATACACTTTTCCTTATCAAAATCATCATCTACAATAATTGCAGATGTAGGATATCCGATTCTTGAAAGAAATTTCACAATAACTTTTCTAAGAGAAAAATCCTCATGATTTGCATATTCCCACATTAGAGCAATCACAGTTATAACATAATTAACAGAAGGTTCCAACGGCATAGAGGTTTCATAATCCAAACACCTGATTGTGTCATAAATAAGCTCCACTGGTGCTTGTAATTCTTCCTTAATAAAGCCTAATTTATTAGCAATATTATAAAAATCTATTTCCAACCAACTATTCAGAACATGCTCTTTTAACTTTTCCACATTTGCAACCTACATTCTTTTAAATTTTGTCTTGAAACTTTTGTGCTAATTCATCCAATTCCCATATTGGCATTACTATGTAAGTAATCCTCTTCAAAATGGCATTCTCTTCAATTCTAATCTTGTTATTATCAAACTCTTTATATCTGGCCTTTATAATCTCTTCAATTTGTTTGCGGATTTTATCTCTATTGCTTTTAGTAATTTCTCTTGTCTCATTATACACAACGATACTTACCAATCTCACTTCTACATTTTCAAGAGTATTGCTTAAATATCTTTCCGCAATTTCATTCATTTGAGGGTCAAGGAAATCTTCATGAACATATAAACTAAGTTCATCTTTATGTGAATCATATGTATTCAATATACTTTCTAATGCGTCTTCGAATGCATTATTAAATTTATATTTGCTTGTATAGGTTTTTGCCTCTCCTAAAATTATTATAGGTTTTTCATCTTCAATTTTAAAATGAATTGCATCTGCTCCAAAGCGTTCATGTTTATTCGAGGTTGTAATCTTCATTTTACGTAACAAAGGAACTGCTTTATTAAATCTTTGAATAAAATGAAACAACAATAACTCGCCTAATTGTCCCTGCACCAATAAATTTTCAGAATCTTTGTTCCCACGAAATTTTGCTTGTGCCTTTCTTTGGATTTCCGAACATGCTGCTTGGGGTGTTTTTCCTTTTTCTATAATAGCATTTTTTAGTTCAGAATATTTTTCTGAACTATAAACCCAATCGACAATAGAGTCATACAACTCATTCAAAAAATCCGTCCTTAACTCTCTAATATCTTGAAAATCAATACTTGTTCCATAATGCATTTTATCATTTGGAAGTATGTCAAACTTTTGATTTATGACATATATATTATTAAATAATGCATCATTATTTATTATTCTGTTATTTATATCGTGTTCTGTTAAATTTGACATAATAATCACCTTCAATAGATAATGTTTTTAGACTCTAACAATTATAGTACATACAAATAGCCAAACTAAATTC
This sequence comes from Clostridia bacterium, assembly GCA_045658425.1. Classification (GTDB taxonomy): domain Bacteria; phylum Bacillota; class Clostridia; order UMGS1840; family HGM11507; genus SIG450. The sequence goes on from JAZOVB010000177.1 coordinate 19,398, forward strand.
AAGAAATATTTTTACATAAACACTATATAACTCCTAAAACAAAACAATTATATCATAAATTTACACTATATTCAACGGTTCAATGCAATCGTGATATTACGTCTTTATATATAGAGTATCAAAACTCACAAAAAGTAACACATTTTTTTGAAATTCTTTTTTTGTTTTCACACATTCGACTAACCTCCTGTTATAAGGTAAAATAAAGCTACCAAATAACAGGAGGTCATTTTTTATGAGCAGAAAAACGAAAATCAAGTTTACGGATTTTGAGTGCAATTTACTTATCAATGGTATGAATGAGTTTCGCAATATGCTTTTGGCGGAGGATTTACCCACCGAGGATGTTGATGAGTTGTTACTGAAAATCATTGATAAGAGTGAAAAATAAGGAGGATGCTATTATGTCAAACAAAATTCAATACCGTCAGGTTGGCGACTATCTCATCCCTAACCTCATTATTCCGTCCGAAGAAGCAAGTGTCACGCTCGGCAGATGGGGAATGATACACAAAACTTATCTTGAAAAGCATAAAAAGGTACTGTTTAACTCCCTGCTTGTGCAAGGTAAACTTTATCAGCACTGTTTTGAAGTCGAAAATCAGGCAAAGGCTATGTATGATACTCTCATTGAGCAGATGAAAGTGGCTGAAGGTGTAACCGAGCAACTGAAAGAAGAAAATCAGCTTGAGTGGGTATGCCGTATGCAGAATATTGCGGCAAGAACACGAGAGATAGTTTGCAATGAACTGATATACAAATAAATAATTGTGGTGGCAAATCTGAAGGGATTGTCGCCATTTTTAGGTTAATTTAAAAATTTTTATAACATATAGTCTTTAGAACAGTTCAAAATACTACCATTGCACTTGATGGTTGCTAAATTTTAAAGCCTCATTGATAGACTTTTTTTATTTGTTATGATAAGATGAAGCTAAAGAAAGGAGGTGGGTTGCAATGGACTCAATAGGCGAAAGAATATATGAGCTAAGAAAGAAAAACAACATGTCCCAAGGCGACCTTGCAAATGAACTTGATACATCACGACAGACAATATCTAAATGGGAAAACAATGTATCAACACCTGAACTGGACAAAATTGTCCGTATTTGCGAAATTTTTTCTGTAAGTTCAGATTACGTATTAAGAGGTCTCGTTGAAGACCCAAACACCCAAAACCATGAAAATGATAAAACAATTATAAAAGAGCAAACAGTTATTATAGAAAAGGTCACAGATATCAAAACAATCTTTGCCTCAGGTCTTCTAATAAATGCTATTTTCTTTTTATTTGTTTTTCCGAAAATGTTCTATATTTCTATTTTTTTCAGTGCGGTGTCAGCAACACTTTTGTTTTGTAAAAAAAATGCAGTTTATTATTCGCTATGGCTCATATTTATATGTATAAACATTTTTTGTTCTCTCTCCACTGCCGGAGGTATGGATATGATTTTTGATTCATCTGTCTATACTGCCGAATATAAATATCTTCTTATAGTTTCATATTTGTTGTGGATATCTCTTTTCTCACTAATAGGTTGGGGAATCAAATTAATAAAAAGCAAACATAAAATCATAAAAAGGAGTGATTCTTGTGAAAAAAATTAAAGCATTAATAAGCGTAATAATATGTATTATTATAGTGTCCTTATCATCTGTAATATCATTTGCTGTAGACACAGAAAATGCCAATTATAAACTTCTTCTTGAATATGGATATGAGGAAGACTATCTTGATAACCTAACAGATACAATGATTGATAAAATGGCAGAAACAATCAAAAAAGCTAGTGATTATGAATTTGTTAACGATTATGAATGGCTTTTGTCTAATGGCTTACCTGAGGAATTTATAAATAATCTTGCTGAATCATCACTCGCAAGAATAAGATCGACCATAGGTGCCAATAAAATTTTAGGCGTTGATTACAGTACAGAAGCCGAAACAAATAACAATGATGTAATTGTAAAAAAACTTTCTTTTCAGCTTGTTGATAATGCCGACAGCTCAGTAATAGGTGAAATTGTATGTTCTTATTGGGAATGGGCAATTAACAAACCGCTTATAAGGGAAGAAGATTATATCTCAGCGAAATGGAATAAAGATGTATTCTGCTATGATTCTGATAGTTTTTATGCTGAAGATTATCGAAGAAATAATGTTGGAGACAAGTGGATGGTTTCTGACAATTATACGACTCTTGCAAGGGCATCGATTGATAGTTTAGGACATTGGGCTAAAAATTACGGTACAAAAAAACAAGTTGGCGGATTTATGATTTTCTCGTTATCTCCAACAGAACCAATTGATTCCGGAGTTAACTATGACAGAAACATAGATATAGAATATACTCATGAAACAAAAACAACATTTACCATAGTAGTATTTATTATATTTGTTTTTCTAATTCTGTCAGTTATATGCATTATAATAAAACTTAGAAAACATAAAAAGAAGTGACTTGAAATATTTGGTAAACTAAAAGAATACGGTGTGTTCTACAGAATGTAAATAGTTAAAACCTCATCTGGTTGCTCAGATGAGGTTTTTTCTTTTTATATCAACTTTATCTCCTTTAACTTCCCCCTCAACTCCTCATACCCCTTCTGCAACGCAACCCTCACACTTTCCTCTTCTGACATCTCATTAAGCATTGCAATCTCTTTATACGTTTTCTTCTTACGGCGGACCTTAACGGGTTCGCCGTTTTTGTCTTTTTGCATCTCAAATATGCTGTGACATTCAGGGCAGAAAGCAAGGTTATCAGCAATCATCAGCTGTGTACCAATATCAAGTTCGTTATATGCACCCCACACTGCCTCAGATTGCTCTTTTCGGATAAGCTCAAGCTCTGGGTTAAAGGTGTTATCACTTGTAACATCCTCTGCGGTTCCCTCTGAATCCTCATCGCAGTATTCCTTGTAAAAGGGTATAAACAAGGTGTTACGCAGTCCAGCAGTAATAAGTTCGCAAGTAAATTTCGGTGAACGGTCAATTTGTTCAGCAATCTTTTCAATGTTTTCTTGAGTTGCCACTTCGCCGTACTCTCTGAAAAGAGCCATAGCCTTGCGAAGCATTTTATCCTCATCTGCATTTGGTATTGTAAGACCGTGCCTCATTGAACGGATATATTCGTGAATCTCATGCTCACAATAATACTTTGCAAAATACAGGAATGGAACATTCTTCAATAAATCATACTTTTCAAGAGCTTTGTAAAGTCCGTGAACGAAGACCATTTTCAAATCAGCAAAATGCCCCTGCATAGCATAGTTGTGTACTATACCGTAAATCTTGTCATTGAGCCTTGGCTCATAAAAGTGTAGGAAGTAGCTGAAATATCTTTCGTCTTTCTCGGTCAGGTAAAGCTCAATATATTCCTGCAAGGATTTCTTTTCCTTAGGTGCCGTGGCACAGTGAAACATATATAAATCTTCTTCCCATTTTTTCATTATGCCACATCCTTTCTGTTAGTTTTTACCTGTATCGGCATAAAGCTTTTTACGGCTTAAATCCTTTTTGTACTGTGTTTTGAAATATTCAGGGTCACGCTTGGCTAACAGCATACGGTTTCTTGCTATTACCTTTGCTTTTTCAGCAAATTCAGATGTTATTGTACCTCGTAAAGCTTCGGTACGGATACAGCTGCAGCGCTTATTGTAAATATCCATAATTGGATTGTTTTCGGACAGCTCCTTTTTACGGATAGCGGCAGCATACTGTCTGCAGGTAAGCTTCTGACCATTTATCTTTTCAGGCGCTATCCCGTTGGTACAGTATCTTTGCTTTCTTGCACTCTGCATAAGAAAATACTTGCCGCAGACCTCACATCTTTTAGGGTAATGACCGTAGTGCAAACCATCAAAAAAATCCGTAACAATGAAGCTGTAAAAGCTGTCAAAGTACAGCTTTCTTGCAACTGTTGTGTACTGACTCTTTGTGTTTTTTCTGACCTCAACAAACTCTTCATTTACAGAGAATATCTTATTACCAAATATCTGCTTTGCAACAGGCAAGAGATGACCTTCATCGTGCTTTTCAATATCAGGCAGAGCTTTTACAAAAGCAACAAGATTTTTATGAGCATAGTATATATCATCGCTGATATTATTGAAGAATGTAATAATTCCGGTTAACTCATTAATGATACCTTCACACTCATTTATATACTCAAAATCACAATGGCGGTAAGCGGTATCGACTATAACTTCGTATTGAGGTATAAGACCGATTTCAGCTCGACCTACAAAGTAATCACAGATACGCTGTCCCGTTTCTTCGCTGAACAGATATGCAACCCTTTCTCGGATGGCATCAAAGTCAAGGATACTGTAAACAGGAATGTTGGGAAGAGCCTTCAACTCTTCAAGAATCATTCTGCCTGTATCGGTTAAATTGCGGATGTTGAGATAGCCGCACCTTAACTGTTTGAGAATATTGTGGTTAATTTCGTCTGAAAAGACAGAAATTCTTGCGGCGGTATTATTTTTATAAAAAACATTCAAAAAATTTGTTGCGAATATACCGGCGGGATAGTTCTTTTTGTTCCAATATACTCTTCCGTCACGGTATGCGACAGTTACAGAAAAGGCTCCCATAGTGCTTTTTCATCTCCTTTTTTGAATTTTTGAGGTTATTTTACTATCTTTTTCGGGTGAAAAGTGTCAAAAACTGTATTTTTTCTAATTTGCTGTTTTCTTGTTACGGATTTTGATTTTCACTTGTTACTCTATAATGGGTGATTTTGCAAAAGTTCCCTATTAATTATATAGAGGGATGTAAAAACCACCGTATCTGAGGTCAAAATAATTGTATCATACCTGATTGTATTATACAAATTTTAGAGTCCCATAAAACGGACTTTAACTCAATGCAAATAAAAACTGCCCTCGGGAAGAGCAGTGATGAAGGATAAGATTTTATTAAATAATTATAGTGATGTTGTTTTGTTTGTGAGATTATGATATTATAAAACAAAAGTGTATGTAAGGGTGATATTTTATGCCTAAAGATGTTAAGTCCTTTGTTCTAAATAAATTGCAAATTTCCGAAGCTAATGTCAGTCGTATAGGCGGCGGATTTTATGCAGATGTCTACAAGTTTGATTTTCAAAACAAAGAAACACAAATAATCAAAGTATATAAATCTCAAGGCATAATGATAAAGGAAGTATCGCAAATACAGTTACTCTCCAAGTATGCTTTATTTCCTATGCCAACAGCCATATGGACACACACTGCAAATGATAGTTTTTCCTATGATGTTCTTGCTATGAACTATCTTGAAGGTGAAAACGGCGGAAATGCCTTTTATTTGAATCCAACTAAAAAAGCAAGGCTTGCTGAACAGGTTGTTAATAACCTTATTGCTTTTCATAATGTACATAACCCCAATGGTTTTGGTCAGATAGACAGTGACAGGTATTATAAAACCTTCAACGAATATTATAAAGAAAAAGCAGTTGATATTCTCAATATGTCAAAGAACCTCCATAACGATGGCCAACTCACAGATTATGTTTTAAATATTGTTAGCAGAGCTGTAGAAAACTTTGATAAAATCTTCTATCTTCCAATCACTGAATCTTCACTTATACACGGTGACTATAATATGTGGAATATCATGATAGATAAAAAGAGTTGCAAAGTTACCGCAATAATCGACCCGTGTGGTTGTATGTGGGCAGATAATGAATTTGATTTATATCAGCTTAACAATGCAAACGGTAAACACTTAAAATTGTTTGAAACATACGCTAAAAAGAAAAAGCTATCTGAAAACTGTAGTCAGAAAATGGCTTTTTATGAATTGTTTACTGAAATTGAACACTATTATAATTCAGGTTATCCTGTACATCAGAAAAAATTAAAGCACCGAGCTGAAAAATTAAAAACATTTTTAGGAGGTTAATATGAGTAAAAGCAAAGTTAAAAGAAACATATCTGCTGAAGCACTATCAACGATATTTGATAAACATAATTTAGGTCAAATTTTAAATTTTTCGCAACTTACCGGTGGAGCCTTCAATACAGTTTATAAAGTTAATACTCATAGTGGTAAGTTTGTAATAAAAATTTCACCCGAAGAAAACATAGAAGTCCTAACCTATGAAAAAAATCTCATAAAAACAGAAGTTTCTGTGTATGAACTTCTTCAAAACACAAAGACTGTACATTTTCCGAAAATATATGGCTATAATTATGCGGACGATTTCGAATATAAGTATCTTATAATGGAATTTATAGAGGGAGATATGCTTTGCAATTTAAACCTTAATGAATCCGAGTACAATAAGGTTATGTTTGATTTAGGTGTGGCTATGGCTGAGCTACACTCTGTAGCAAATGAAATATCTTTCGGATATATTCAGAACGGGCTAAAATCGACTATGAAAGAAGCTTATCGTTCAATGGTTGATACCATAATTACAGACGGTTTAAAGAAAACAAAGCATATACCTTATCACAAGGAGATTGTTGATATCATAGATAAATATGATTATGTTTTTGACTCAATTAAAGAACCTTCACTTGTTCATTTTGACCTTTGGGCGGGAAACATAATAATAAAAGAAGGAAAATTCTACGCTATTATTGATTGTGAAAGAGCAATGTTTAGCGATGTTGTAGGTGATTTTATTTCTCTTGATTATGCCGCCCCATTTGATGTAAACGCCAATAAGCATCTTATCGATGGTTATAATTCAGTTTCAGAGAAAAAATTATCATTCAACAAAGAGGAAATGATAAGACTTTATCTTTTTAAAATATATCTCGGATTAATTGTATATATTGAAACTTATTATCGTACATCAAAATATTCTGCTGAATATTTCAGCAGAACTAAGTTTGGCAAGAAAATTTTAAAGACAGCTATTAAACAGTTAAACAATTAATTTTACACCCGTTGTCGCAGTCATCCTGCAATGACGGGTGTTTTTTATACCCGAAAACCTGAATTTCGGTATATGAATACTGCGTCACATTTTTGGTAAAAGGGTCGTTGTGACCCTTTAGCAACTGATAATTTGCTTTGCTTTTCCCAATGGGCAATGAATGCCCATTGGAAGCTCCGTATCAGGTAATTCTAGTAGTGGGCGATTTTAACCCACTACTAACTTTATATAAAAATAATTTTACAGAAAGGAAGTGTTTATCTTCAACATTCGCGACAGACCCATTATCCCCCCGCACCCGTAGAGGGTACTTTTTTTATGCCCAAATTTATTATCCAACAAAATTTTAATCTAATGGAGGAAAACAAATGAAAACTTTTAACGAAATTAAAATCATCGGTGTTGACCATGGTTACGGCAACATCAAAACAGCTAACCACTGTTTCAGAACAGGCATTACGGCTTACGATTCAGAGCCGCTTTTCACAAAGGATATGCTTGTTTACGGTGGTAAGTTCTATCTTATCGGCGAAGGACACAAGGAGTTTCTTCCCGACAAAATCAAAGACGAGGACTATTATGCCCTCACACTTGTTGCTATTGCAAAGGAGTTAAGTGCTGAAAACTTAACGGAAGCCACAGTTCACATTGCGGCAGGTCTGCCTC
>JAZOVB010000178.1:0-2228 GCA_045658425.1 Clostridia bacterium
TGATATTTTGTATAAAGGTGTACCTATTGTACTTTCAAGAACTCTTTCAAATAAGGAAACCCTTAACCACCCGATAGAAATTAAAATATTAAACGGTAAAATCATTTCCTACCGTCAGCTTTTTGCAGGCTTTAAGCGTTCAGGTCAGGAGGCAGTTGTTCCCAATATGATTTCGGTGCTTGATAAATTCTACACCGTGTACGATATAAAAAATAATCCGGAAAGTATTATAAATGACATTTACAGTATCTACCATTTTGATGCAGACAATAATGTTTTAAAAGCCGGAAACGGAGTTCTTTTGTCTGACGGAAAGGTTGTGATTGTTGAATGAACTTTAAAAGAGCAAAAACCATACTGATTGTTATATTCTTATTTGTCAACATATTTTTAATTGTAGTTAATAATCTTTTCTATGAATCGGATATGATGGTTGATAAAAAAACTGTTTCGGGGATTCTTTCTAAATCGGGAATAACCATAAAAGAAGAAGTTTTAAAAGAATATCCCTCCACAGTTCCCGGGGTTGAAATTGAAAATATAGCGGCAAACGGAGCAAAACTTGCAACTATGTTTTTAGGGAAAGAATATAACAGCGAAAAAGAAAACTATTACACGGGAAAGGGTACAGCTCTTACTATATCCGACCTTTCGGTTGACTATAAGGTTACAGAACCTCACGATAAAAGCTTTAAGGATATAAGCTCTCTTAATGCAGGGAATAAAGCACTTAAAAAGCTTAATAAAATGGGGATAGGTAAATCCGCCCTTGAGGTTTTAAATATCTCGGATAACGGAAACAATAATTATTATGTGACTCTTTCTTATAAATATGAAGAGTATCCGTTGTTTAACAATCATCTTTATGCAACGGTTACAGATAAGGGAATTGCTGCAGTAAAAGGCACTGTTATTGATTTTCAGGAAATTAAGGATTCAGATTATAAGATTATTCCTGCCAACAATATTTTACTTGAGCTTCCCTCAAATCCTGATTTGAAAAATGTGGATGAAAATCCCCAGGTAACAGGTATCAGACTGGGCTATTTTCTGCCTATGGGAAAGGGTGAAGCATCCATTTATGCAATCCCCGCCTACGAAATAGAAATATGCAATAAGAAAATATACTATTATGATGCAAGAGAAAACATAAGCTCGGATGTAATACTGTTAGGAAGCAGAAATACTGTAAAATAAAAGGAGCCTAACTATGATTATCAAACATATACAAATTATTCTTGCAGGTATTATTTGTTCTTTTTTAGAGATGAATTTTAACCCCGAATTTATTAATATGTTTCCTGAAGCTATATTTCGTCAAAAAATGCTATGGATTTTGTCATTAGCATTTATTATAATGATTTATTCAGAAATATTCGGATATTATCTTATTATAAAAATTGCCGAAGCAAAAAAAGTAAAATTTAAAGATTATTTTAAACGCATTGCTTCAATACGTGTAGTGCTTACTTTGATTGGCTATTTTATAGCACTTGTTGTGGTACAGTATACAAGTAATAAACTATTACTTAAAATCACAGAGTGTATTGCTTCGCTGGTAATAACTTACTTTACACACGATTATTTACTTCAAATTAATGTGAAAAAAAGAAAAAGAATTATTATCATAAGTCTATTTATCATAATAAATATATCAATGATTATCCTACCCTATATTTTTAAAACCGTCATATAGAACAAAGAGAACAGTTATATTGTAATGATAAAACCCTCAAAAATCATTTAAGGAGATGTTAAAAAACTCCAGACCACCAAAAACAAGAAATTTGAGTAGTTTCGATAAAGATATTTATCAAATTAACCATTAAAAAGGTAAAGATTTTAGAAAAATCTTTAAAATTTAAGTTTTTGGTTATGAATAAACTTAGCCACTCGACGTACTTTAGGTGTCTTAACAGACACCTTGCCTTCGGGTAACCCAAAATCAAAGATTTTGGCTAAGTTTATCCATTCTGAAGCTTTTTTCCAATCTCCTTAGAACGATATTAGGGGATGTTTAAAAAGTTTGACTTTTTAAACCATCCCCTTTTTTATTTTACATTTTAACAACCCAAAAGCATCTGATTAAATTCAAATAAAGCTTCATTTATTTCATATATTGTAAACTTTTGATAAACTATCGTTAAAAGCCTCGGTAATATCCGAATATTACCTGTGTTTTTTCCTCTGAATTAAAATAAATACTCTAAAATCCCCTGATATATTGC
>JAZOVB010000179.1:0-3714 GCA_045658425.1 Clostridia bacterium
GTTGTTGAAGATGTTATCACAACAGGCGGTTCTGTTAAGGAAGTAATAAAGCTTGTTACTGAAATGGGCGGAGAGGTTGTAGGCGTTGGCTCTATTGTTGACCGTTCAAACGGCAATGCAGATTTCGGAGTTCCTTTCTCATCTGTAATAAAAATTGATGTTGAAGCGTATGAGCCTGATAACTGTCCTTTATGTAAGGAAGGTAAAATGCCTGCTTATAAACCCGGAAGCAGAAATATTTCCAAATAATATTATACAGTCTTGCAAATGGAGATGTTTAAAAAGACAATCTTTTTAAACATCTCCTTACTTTTTTACAGGTGATAGAAAAAAGTGTAAATTCAGAAGCTTTAAAAGAAATCCTTGCTGCTTTAATAAAACTATCTCCGCTTGTTAAAAAAGGCATATTACATACAGAAATTTTTTAAAAAAATAAAGAATAGACTATAGTGTAAAAATAGTGTATTGACAAATAATATTTTAATGTGATAAAATCAAACTGATGAGTTGTTTTTTGATATTATTTGTTGAAAGGTAATGAATTTATGAGAGTAATAGGTCATATTAAAACAGACTTTAAATCAAAATTCGGAGTACCAAGGCAAAGCGGACTTGTGAACGAAACCGTAGGAAAAATAATATTTGAGTCCGAATACCGTAATGTTAAGGCTTTAAAAGGATTAGAGCTTTTTTCTCATATCTGGATTATATGGAAATTTTCCGAAAACGAAGATTATGAGTGGCAGCCTACCGTTCGTCCTCCTGCGCTTGGCGGAAATAAAAGAATGGGAGTTTTTGCAACCCGTTCACCATACCGTCCTAATCCGGTAGGTATTTCAGCTCTTAAAATTCTTAAAATATCCTTATATACGGCAGATGGTCCTGTTATTTATGTTCAGGGACCTGACCTTATGAATGATACCCCGATATATGATATAAAACCATATTTGCCTTATGCGGATAAAATTGATGATGCAGTCGGAGGATTTTCCTCTCCTGAGGATATAAATAAGCTTAAGGTTGTTATACCGGAAGAGTATGAGAAGAAACTTCCGAAAAGAAAAAAGGAAGCTCTTATTCAGATTTTAGGTTCAGATCCTCGTCCCGCATATCATAAAGACCCTGAAAGAATATATAAATTCAGTTATGCGGATTTTGAAATATCTTTCAGAGTTAAAGATGGAACTGCTTACATAATTGATGTGGAAAAATAATAAATGCTAAAAAATGCGGGATTCATCGTGCTTTTAAAAGCACCGGGAATTACCGCTTTTTTAAAAAAACTTTTAAAAAAGTATTGACAAATCATTTTAATATGATATAATATCAATAACGATAATCATTATCGATAAGATATTAAATAAAAGTGAGGTAAATATTATGAAAAAATTTGTATGTTCAGTTTGCGGATATGTTCACGAGGGAACAGAGGCACCGGAAAAATGTCCTGTATGTAAAGTTCCTGCTTCCAAATTTAACGAAATGGTTGAAGGTGCAGCTTTAGCTGCAGAACACGAATATGGTGTTTACGGTAAAACCGTTAAAAATAATCCTGACATTTCCGAAGAAGATAAAAAATATATCTTTGAGCAGTTAATGGCAAACTTCAACGGTGAATGTGCCGAAGTTGGTATGTATTTATGTATGGCAAGAATTGCTCACAGAGAAGGCTACCCCGAAATCGGTCTTTACTGGGAAAAAGCTGCTTTTGAAGAAGCGGAACACGCTGCTAAATTTGCAGAACTTTTAGGTGAAGACTTAGAGCCTAATATGAAAGCAACAACAAAAGATAACTTAAGATGGAGAGTTGACTGTGAATATGGCGCAACTCAGGGTAAGTTCGATTTAGCATCCTGTGCTAAGAAAAACGGTCTTGATGCTATCCATGATACCGTGCATGAAATGGCTCGTGACGAAGCTCGTCACGGAAAAGGTTTAGAAGGACTTTTAAAGAGATATTTTAAATAAGATTTAATGTGGAGGTTGAGGTTTCTCAACCTCTCTTTTTATATTGATTTTTAGTGACTAATGTGTTATACTGACCATACGAAAATATTTTCTGAGTTGTGGGAAAAGGGGGTAAAATACATTATGTATAATATTGGCGTGTACGGTGGTTTTTTCAATCCGCTTCACATGGGGCATCTTAGTTGTATTATTGAAGCAGCCAGTCTTTGTAAAAAATTATATATTGTTATAAATCATACAAAGGATCCTGATGAAATCAACATTCGCGTAAGACACCGCTGGGTATATCAGCTTACTAAGCATATAGGAAATGTAAATATTATTATTCTTTCGGATGATTTTCAGACAAAGGATAAATATGCGAAAGAAATAGAACAAGATGATGAGAAATTTTTAAAAAACCATATAGACGGGGATATTGATGTTGTTTTTTGCACGGATGAGTCTGATAAAGAAAATTTCTTGTACAACATATATCCCGATGCAAAAAAACATACTTTTGAAAAAAGAGGAATAAACTCTGATAAGCTTATCGGCAACATATATGAATATTGGGACAAGCTTCCCAATTTGGTTAAACCTTACTTTGTTAAAAAAGTACTACTGGTGGGAAGCTCCAGTACGGGAAAATCTACTCTGACAATAAATCTTGCAAATTATTATAACACGAACTTTATAGAGGAAGAAAGCAGAGAGTATATGTCAAAATACGGTCAGGGAACTCTGATAATGGCTGAAGACTTTACAAAAATCCTGTTACAGCATAAGCTTGACGAAATGAACGCAATAAATACAAGTAATAAAGTATTGTTTGTGGATACAGATGCACTGGTTACACGATTTTTTATGAATTTCTTTACAGATGAACGCAATGAGAAAAATAAAATTCTTGCGGATGTGATAGACAGTCTTAATGATTTTGACCTGATTTTATTTCTCGAACCCGATGTGCCTTATGTTCATGATGGTTATCGCGGTCAGGTGGCTGGGGACAGACGGCTTGAATACTCTGCAGGATTAAAAGAAATTCTTGATGCACATAACAAAAAATATATCTGTATAAAAGGTGACTATCACCAAAGATTTATTGAAGCAACCCGGGCAATAGATAATATTTTAAAATAGCCGTTTCGGATATTCAACTGACAAAAGGAAATGAGGAAGAAAGGTATTATCTTGGACGGCATAGTACTTTTTCTTATTACCCTTATTTCATCCTGCTCAAGCTATAATAAATAGCTTGAAAAATACCCAATACCGAATTGAAGAATAAAATAAAAAAAATATCGATTTTATGTCGATATTTTTTTATTTATGTGATATAATGAAACTGACATAAACAAATGGCATCTAAATCGTTCTCTGATAATATAAATCTCTTTCAAGATTTTCGATATGTCTTTTAAGACCCGCTAGCCATCGGAGAGCTATCCGAACTCGCCTCAAACCTTTAAAAATAGGCTTTTTCTTCGTTGTCGGTTCCGATATACCTTGTATTATCGAAACCTTTCGCCTTAAAAAATCTCAATTTTAAAAGGTTATTATGTCTTGACATAACAAGGTTCTCCGAAAAACTTAAACTTTAATTTAGTAGTTTTTCGTGAGGTTCTTATAGGTTCTATAAGAATTTTCAAATTAGGAAATTTTTAGATAGAATGAGGCAAAAACACAGGTAATATTCGGATATTACCGAGGCTTTTAACGAAATTATATCAAAAATTTACAATTTAAAAACGAGTTCGGATA
>JAZOVB010000180.1:0-18157 GCA_045658425.1 Clostridia bacterium
AAAGCAGCTATGGAACACGGTTTAAAAACTGTTGAAGTATTTGTTAAAGGTCCCGGTGCCGGCAGAGAAGCCGCTATCAGAGCCCTTCAGACAGCAGGATTAGAGGTTACTCTTATTAAAGATGTCAGCCCAATTCCTCACAACGGTTGCAGACCACCTAAGAGAAGAAGAGTATAACAGGAGGTGTAGAAGATATGGCAAGATATACTGGCGCAGTATGTAGAATTTGTAGAAGAGAAGGTCAGAAACTTTTCTTAAAGGGTACAAAATGTTACTCTGAAAAATGTGCTTTTAATAAGCGTTCTTATGCACCCGGTCAGCACGGTCAGAACAGAAAGAAGATGTCTGAATACGGAATGCAGTTAAGAGAAAAGCAGAAAGTTAGAAAGACATACGGCATTTTAGAAGGTCAGTTTGAACACTACTTCGAAATGGCTGTTGCTAAAAAAGACGGTATCACCGGTGAAAATTTCTTACAGATATTAGAAAGCCGTTTCGACTCAGTTGTATATAGAGCAGGTTTTGCTACATCAAGAGCAGAAGCTCGTCAGCTTACAAGACACGGTCATTTCACAATTAACGGTAAAAAGGTTAACATTCCTTCTTACTTAGTTAAACCGGGTGATGTTATTGCTATTACAGATAAATCAAGAAGCAGCGAAAAAATCAAGGCAGTTCTTGATACCACAGAAGGTAAATTAGTACCTGCATGGTTAGATGTTAACAGAGATGCTTTAACTGCTACTGTTACAAGATTATCTGAAAGAAGCGAAATTGATTTAGATATTAAAGAACACTTAATCGTTGAGTTCTATTCTAAATAATAATTAACCCTCGGGGTATGTATAGTCTGAGACTTTATGTTATTTGAACGACCCATCCGGGTCAATTAAAGGAGGGTAAAATCATGATCGAAATGGAAAAACCAAGAGTAGAATGTGCTGAGTCATCCAAGGATCAAAGATATGCCAAGTTTGTTATTTCTCCGCTTGAGAGAGGATATGGTACAACTTTAGGTAACTCTTTAAGAAGAATTCTTCTTTCATCCTTACCGGGTGCTGCAGCTACCAGTGTTAAGATTGACGGTGTAGACCACGAGTTTTCAACCATTCCGGGCGTAACCGAGGATGTAACCGAAATAATCTTAAATATCAAGGGTATTGCTGCTAAGCTTCATTCTGACACTCCAAAGGTATGTTATGTTGATGTTGTAGGTCCTTGCGAAATTACCGCAGGAGATTTAAAATATGATGCAGATGTTGAAATTCTTAACCCTGAACTTCATATTGCAACACTTAACGAAGAAGCTAAATTATATATGGAGATTACATTTAACAGAGGCAGAGGTTATGTTACAGCTGAAAAGAACAAAACCGCAAATATGCCTATCGGTATAATCCCTGTTGACTCCATATACACACCAGTAAGAAAGGTTAACTGTACAATCGAGAATACTCGTGTTGGTAATGAAACAGACCACGATAAGCTTATTATCGAGGTATGGACCAACGGCGTAATTATGCCTGATGAAGCAATCAGCTGGTCAGCAAAGATTATGAAAGAGCATCTTGATTTATTCGTAGACCTTTCCGAAGAAGCTAAGAATGCTGATATTATGGTAGAAAAAGAAGCAGACCAGAAGGAAAGAGTTTTAGAGATGACTATTGAAGAACTTGACTTCTCAGTGCGTTCTTACAACTGCTTAAAGAGAGCCGGTATCAACACAGTTGATGATCTTATCAAGAAAACTATCGAAGATATGATGAAGGTAAGAAACTTAGGCCGTAAATCTTTAGAAGAAGTTGTTCATAAGCTTGAAGCATTAAATCTTCACTTAGCAAGCGAAGAAGAGTAATAAAGGAGGTATATAGAAATGCCGGGTACAAGAAAATTAGGTCGTACAACCGACCACAGAATGGCAATGCTTAGAAATCTTGTTACTTCACTTTTAGAAAACGGTAAAATTTCTACTACTGTAACCAGAGCTAAAGAAGTTAGATGTTTAGCTGAAAAAATGATTACATTAGGTAAGAAAAATACCCTTCACACAAGAAGACAAGCGCTTTCATTCATAACAAAAGAAGATGTAGTAACTAAGCTATTTAACGAAATCGCACCAAAATATGCTGAAAGAAACGGTGGTTACACCAGAATCTTAAAGACAGCACCAAGAAAAGGTGACGGAGCAGAAATGGCTATACTTATGTTAGTTGACTAATAAATATTATATGATATTTGTAAAATGAGGTGAATTAAATGAAACAAGGAATTCATCCTGAATATAAGGATACAAAAATCATCTGTGCTTGCGGAGCTGTTTATGAAACAGGTTCTACAAAGGAAGATGTTCACGTAGAAATATGTGCAAAATGTCATCCATTCTTCACCGGAAAGCAGAAATTGGTTGATACCGGCGGCAGAATTGACAAATTCAGAAAGAAATACAATCTTAACAAATAAGATTGTAGTCTTAAACGGATGTTTCACAATGAAACTCTGTTAAAAGAAAAATGATATCATTTTTTTACCGAGCATAAGGGATTTTCCCCTTATGTTCGGATAAAAGATATTTTAATTTTTTTCAATTTACTCTTGAATTCAGAGTGAATTTATGTTATTATAATATGCGTATGGAGAGATGGCTGAGCTGGTCTAAGGCGCACGCCTGGAAAGTGTGTGAACCGGAAACGGTTCCGAGGGTTCGAATCCCTCTCTCTCCGCCAACAAAAAACATCCAATTGGGTGTTTTTTTGTTGTGTTTGTGTCCGCAGGGTACAACTTCATTCCGCTTTAGCGGACACAAAGTGATTGTTTAATAATAAAAACTATTGCATCGTACCTTGGGGGACGGTGTATAATCAATAAAAAAGAAATTTATGGAGTATTTTTTATGAAAAAAAGATTGTCAGCCTTTTTAATGTACATTGTATTACTTTCAGCCTTAGTTGGTGTAGGTGTTAAGTGTCAGGAGGTTAATGCCGTAAACGGATTTGTAATAGAGTTCAACGGAGAGCCGACTGACTATTCATCCATTATTCTGAATGACACACACTATGTTCCAATAAGACCTGTTTTTGAAAAAATGGGGGCGTATGTTTATTACAGAAGCCGAGATTGTCAGATTTTAGCCTTAACCCGTGACGGAGATATGATATTCCATATTGCAGGTGATAATAAACTTACCGTTAATGGTGAGGAAAAAGTATTTGCAAATTCTTCAATTACGGAAAATAATATAACCTATATACCTGTAGATATGCTGTCGGTGTCTTTGTGCCCTGATGGGATTTCCTATGAAAACGGACATTTGAATATACAAAAGCAGTTGTATGACAGCGATTATCATAAGGTTGTTAATGATGTGCTGGAATTGCGATGGCACCCTGATTTTCATCCCGAGAGATTTCAAAGATATATAAATTATCACCGCAGAATACCTGCTTACGGTATCCATGATGTTGTTTATAGGGTAAATTTAGGGCTTGACTATCCTTTTTACGAAAATGTAGTTACAACCCAGTATCCCTACGGGCTTCTGGTTCTTGTCAATAAATATAACAAACTTCCTGACGGCTTTTCCCAGTATAATCTTGTTAATATGAGCAGGGAATATACCTCAGGCGGACAGTTTTTACTTGCAGGGGTAGCTTATGAAAAATATGTTGAAATGGCTGATGCCGCAAAAAAAGAGGGCCTTTCAATGCGAGTTGTTTCAGCATACAGAACACAAGACTATCAGAGAAACCTCTATAACTCTCGAGTAAGAACAACAGGGCAGGTTAATGCGGATAATTATTCCGCAAGACCGGGTTATTCAGAACATCAGACAGGTCTCGCAGTTGACATAAATTCTACAAAATTTTCTTTTGAATATTCCCCGGAATACAAATGGCTTTTAAAACATGCCCACGAGTACGGCTTTATTTTAAGATACCCCAAGGGTAAGGAGTGGATTACCGGATATTCCTTTGAGGCGTGGCACTTCCGATATGTTGGTGTAGATGCCGCAAAGATAATCTATGAAGAGGGAATAACCTACGAGGAATTTTACGCAAGGTATATAGATAAAAGTGAATTTATTTAGGCAGCGAAAAAATAGCCGTATAGTTCCAAAGCGGGTAATCTATAAACAAATAAAAAGTCGATTAGGTATGAAAAAAGGTGTCTTTTTAAAAAGGCACCTTTTTACTGATATTGTCAGTTTTTTCTATTTAATGTATTTTCATAACTAAATTTATATACCGGAATAAGGAATGGTCATCCTTTTCCGAGAACACGCATAATTTCTAAAGAATTTCACCTTTAAAGCAAGTATACTTCGAAACATAACAGTGTATTGACAAATAGTATAAAAACCTACTATTAAAGTGCGATTATCTTTCCCATTGTATTCTGTCTCCTTTAGTTATTGCGAAATTATCCGTGAACTATTATATCAAAACATAAAAGCTTTGTCTATATAGAGTTCCGGGTGATGTGTTGCAACACAAAAAAATGTTGCGTTCAGGGCATTTTTATGTAATAATCATAAAAAATTGAACCGAGGTGTAAATATGGATAATAATTTGTCTTTAAAAACTATAATCTGGAACGGTGATTCTATCTGTGCAGGAAGCGAGAAATGCGGAAGCTGGGCAACAAGAATTGCCTCAAAATATAATATGATAAGTAAAAACTATGCTGTCGGCGGAGGAACAATAGGAGTTAATTTCCCTATCTGTAATGACGGTGAGATAAGACATTCGGTTTTAAGAACTGTTGATAAAATGTATGAAGAATATCCCGATGCTGACTATGTAATTTTAGAGGGTGGAACAAATGACGCCGATTTAATCGAGTTAAGAGGTAATGCCCCTCATTTGTCATTAGGGGAATTCAGTTTGATTGATTTTAGCGGGAATTATGATTTAAATACATTTTCAGGTTGTCTGGAAACACTTATTTATAAAGCTTTAAGATACTGGAACGGTAAAAAAATTGGTTTTATAATTCCTCAGAAAATGGGATGTATCACAGAGGAATTTAAGGTGAGAAGAAAGTATTTTGACAGAGAGGCTGAAATATTTAAAAAATGGGGTATACCGTATATTGATATGTGGCATGGCTGTTATTTAAATCCTAATTTACCTCAAATGTATGATTCGTCAAAAACTGCAGCGGAAAACCGTGAGAATAATACCTGCTATTATGTGGATAATCAGCATTTAACCTCTTTGGGATACGATTATACTGCTGAAATAATAGAGAAATTTTTACTTGATTTATAATTAGAAGGAAGTGCTTTATTAAGCACTCCTTTTATTATATGGAAAATGTTGCTCTGCCCCTAGGAGAGCTATCCGAAAAATATATAACTGGCCTAAAAGGCGAATAAAACTGCAAAGCGGAGCTTGGCTACGGTTTGTGGGATTTTAACATCCCACACCGTTATTCGTATTTCTTAAGGTCGTTAATTTTTCTTCCGAGTATTTCTTCAATCTTAACAGGTACTCCTCTTGCAATTGATTTATTTGCACAAATTCCTGTTATAATACTTGTAATACCATCAACATGAGATGCGCGTCTGTTAAGTGGGTTAGGGGCAGGAACGCCGAACATATCGTTAAGAAGAACAGGGGCTCCTCCACCGTGACCACCATCTGTAAGCTTAAGCTCAGGCTTATATGGTGTGCCAAACATAGGGAATATATAAATTTCTGCTGTATCAACTGCTGTTTCTTCTGCTTTGTCCCCCATACCGTTAAAGTAGAATTTTTCTCTTACATGAAGTTCCATTCTTCCTTTTGTACCCGTAAAGCTTACATTGAAGCCCTCGATAGGGGAATAACTCATTACAGCACCGCTATTATATTTAACCATAACATTCATTGTATCTTCAATGGAAATATTATCCCCGAAAACACTCTGGTCTCTTATATATCCGTCTTCATGCTCTGCATTTAAGTATAAGCCCTCAAGCTGAGTGTTTCCCTCCATAACAAGAGCGAAGGGATCGCCCTTTGCATTTTCACTTCCGTGAACTCTTGTATAGAATTTGGTAATACCCCTGTCTTCCGCATTGGCTTTTCCGTAGAATTTAAGGTCGCCTAAAGCATATACTGATTCAGGATATGTGCCAAGCCAGAAATTAACAAGGTCAAAGTGATGGGTCGATTTATGTACTAAAAGTCCACCGCTGTTACGCTTATCTCTATGCCATCTTCTGAAATAATCTGCACCGTGAGATGTATTTAAATACCATTCAAAATGGACTTGCTTAACATCAC
This sequence comes from Clostridia bacterium, assembly GCA_045658425.1. Lineage (GTDB taxonomy): Bacteria > Bacillota > Clostridia > UMGS1840 > HGM11507 > SIG450. Next base: position 6,267 of record JAZOVB010000180.1, read on the forward strand.
CGATTGTATCATTCATAATAAGCTCTCTTACTTTTGAATTGTATGGAGCATATCTGTAATTAAATGTTACTCTTAAATTTCTACCTGTTTTTTCAATAGCATCTAAAATAATATTTGCTTTTTCTTCGTCAATAGTCATCGGCTTTTCAGATATAACATCACATCCAAGTTCCATTGCACGGGCAATATATTTATGATGAGTTCTGTCAATAGATGTAACGATGACATAATCCGGTTTATTTTCTTCAATCATCTTGTCAAACTCGTCAATACCATAAAGCTTAACTGGATGATAGTTAAGTTTATTAACTAATATATCGTTTGCATATTCCATTCTTGTTCTGTTTGTATCACAAAAAGCAAGTAGATCACTGGTGTCCCTATAAGTTTCTGCTAAAGATTCGTAAAAAAATCTTGCTCTTCCACCTATTCCCACCTGAACATATTTTTTCTTTTCCATACTTATTCTCCTTGTTAAAAAAATCTTAATTTTTTCAAAATGAACAATTCGCTGTAGTACATTATAGCAAACTTTTTACTATAAATCTTAATAACAATTTACTAAAAATTAATTTATTTTTACTTTTAGTTGACATAGTGTTATGGTTATGATACTTTAAGATAAGACAGGGGGGAGCAGTGTGCTTAAGGGTTTGAAATCAAGTCTTTTTGTTGAGTCCTATGAATATAATGAAAAAAATAAAAATGAGGGTATGACAAAATTTCATTATCATGAGCATTATGAAATATACTATCTTATTTCAGGTAAACGAAGATATCTCATTAATTATAATGTATATAATATAGAACCCGGGGATATTGTTCTTATCAATAAAAGAGATTTACACATGGCAACACGGATTGATGAGGATAACTGTGAAAGAATTGTTATAAATTTTGATGAAGAGTTTCTTTCTCAGTTTGGTGATGATTTCAGAGTAGTCTTAGATTGTTTTTCAGTCAACCATATAAAATTCCCCTTGAACTTTAAAAAACAAATAAATTCACTCTTTGTTAAAATATTAAGAGAGTACAACAGTAAGGGGTTTTACAGTGCAACACTATGCAAAAATTATATTTGTGAATTACTTGTAACAATATACCGTTATGTTTATTCGGAGCATACCCTGCCATTTGATAATGATGCTACCGGGTCAATTGATAAAGCGATTAGGTATATTTATAATAATTATCAAAAAAATTTGACACTTACTGAAATTGCAAATATATGTCATTTGAATCCGTCATATTTTTCAAGACTCTTTAAAAAAACTATCGGTATCAATTTAGTTTCATATATAAATACAATAAGAATAAAAAATGCTTCAGCTCTTCTTACGGATACCGATATGACGATACTGGAAATTTCTCAGAGCTGCGGATATGATAACCCTCAGTATTTCTGTGAAATATTCAAAAAAAATAAAGGGGTTTCTGCCCGTCAGTACAGAAAAGAATTCCGGATAAAAGCGGATGAAAAAGATTGAAAATAAGAAAATTTAAAACTATACCGCGTTTGTACTTTGCTACACTTTAAATATGGAAAGTATGTAAGTATCGCAAGGCTCATTCTGACGAAAAACAAGTAATGGGGATGTAAAAATATTTATTATTTTTACATCCCTTTCTTATATTAAGGTGTTAGGAAAATAGTTAATACTTCTTTTTTAATATCTAGCTTTTTATATGTATCATAGAACACAAATAGACACAACAATGAGAGAATACAATTAAAAACAAAACTGACACCACGTTAAATGCGGTGTCAGTTTGTTGTTTAAAATTTAATATTACCTACCAAAGAGGTGTATCTTTATCAGTTTTATCGTACAGCAAAAATAGTATTAATTATTTTTATCGGGCTGTGTTTTTTTATTTATGTCAATTCTTATTTTTTTTCTGTAATCATTAGGGGTAATAGAATACAGTGATTTAAAAGCCTTGATAAAGGAATTCTGATTTAAAAACCCTATTTCTTCGGCAATTTTCGATATAGACATGTCTGTATATTCTATAAGATTTAAAGAACGGTTTATTCGTACGGACTGAATATAATTCATAGGAGTTATATTAAAGCATTTTTTAAATTGTTTAATAAAATATCCTTTTTCCATATGTACTATTCCGGCTAAATCTTCAATGGTAATTGTTGTTGAAAAATGTTCGGTTATATAGTCAAGCACCGGGAAAAATCTTTCCTGGTTTTTTACATATCTGTTTATTTTCAGAGTATGAAGTTCAGTGCCTGAGTTGTAAATCCTTTGCAGGGTGATTATAAATTCCATAAGCTTAATGTAAAGCATATCATCATTATAGGATTTGCTCTTGTACTCGTAAGTCATCTCTTTTAAAATGCTTAGGATTTTGCCGTCTTTGTCGCCGATAACATCGGGCAGAAGCTTTACAATTTTAAGAAAATTCTCATTTTCTATAAAAAATTTAACCTCTATAAGCTTCATTTTATAAGTGGCATCTCCAATTATTCCATGAAGAATTCCCGGCTTAACCATATATAAAACTCCCGGCATCATTTCATATTGCTGAGAATTTATAATAATCGAGGCACCCTCTGAGGACACGGTGTACACATAATGGAAAAAGTTATGAGTATGACCGATTTTTTTAAATAATTGAGCATTCTGATTTTCCGTAAGAACAGGACTCTCCAGTTTTCTTTCTCCTGAGAGAGCCGGGTTTGCATATTCAATATCATAGCACTCCACGATATTTATTCCGTAATCAGTCATATTCTCACCCCTCTTTTAAGTATAACAATAAATTGAATTTTAGTCAAATATAATTTTAATCATCCCTTTATCATTTGTATCCAGGAGTACTTTATTATTATCCGATACAGAGAAAGTCAGATTTTCACCATTCATTGTTATTGAGTTTGGTTTTTTTGATAAATAAAGCTCAATATCCTTATTCTTATAATCAAATTCTAAGGAAAGCTGATTTCCGCTAACGGTTGCCTTGTTAATTCTTGTGTTGGCATCGAAAACGGATATATCTTTTTTTCTGTTTATGGCAAAAAGGGCAGATGAATGGCAATTAAGCTTAACTGAAATACCTTCTGTAAATTCATATTGCTCATTTGTCCATACATTTGTCGCAATATATGTATCCTGTTTAAGATTTAAGTCGGAAAGACTGAAGGACAGCTCTTTTTCTTCATCCTCTATGTTAAACAGTCCTACCGTTCTTACAGGAAGACAATCGTTGTTTTCCTCTTTGGAGAAATGCGGAGAATTAAAGTAAATTATTTCGGGTATACAATATTCCTTGCGTCTATAGTCATAACCTACGAAATAAATATCCTGACCGTTGTTCGGATTGCAAACGGCTTTCTTTAACTTTTTAATTTTATCTTTATCTTTCTCAAGGCTTAATTTACCCGATATTTCAACCATAGAATGAGTAACAAGGCAGTAATTTAGCGCAAACATAGCCTCGTTTTGGGAAAGCTCCGGGAAAACTCCTACCGAGTCACTGTTGGGAACAAACAAATCACCTGTATGGGTTGCAAAACACGCTGCTCCCCACAAGAAATTTGTTTTGACAAAATCCCAGTTTCCGCTTCCTATATCAATTCCGTATCGATAATTGGTATAATGTTCGCCAAGAAAAGGGTTTGCCATAACTATATCGCATCCGGTCTGAAAATATCCGTCTTCGGAGATGGCGCTTCTGATTTTATCAAGCCACCATTTTCGGTATTCATATCCCGATTTAACCTTATTCTTAAAAAGGTCGTGGCTGTCTTCAAAGGCATAGCTCCAGAAATCCTGTTTTACTCCCTCAAATCCGTATTCGGTACAAAGTACATCTATAGCTTTTTCCATATATCCCCGCACAGGCTCAAGACTAACATCCAAAGGACTTCGTCTGGTCATTCGAAGACTATAGTCAATAAACCAATGTGGATTTTCTTTATAAATTTTAGTTCCGTGAGGACATAATCCGCCTACCCATATTGCAGGGCGCAGACCCACCTTTTTAATTTCGTCAGATAAATGCTTAAGTCCGTGAGGAAATTTATTGTAATCAATTCCCTCAATTCCTTCATAAGGCATACCCAATCCATGGGCAATATTATTTTCTCCTGCATATTTTGCGTATGAATCATCTAACTGAATCCATCTTACAGTAGGAAAATTTTCTTTTAAAAATTGTGCTTCCCTTATAATTTCAGCCTCGGTTATGTTTCTGAAAATACCGTCATTCCAGGTTCCCCATATAAGATTATCCCTGTTTATATCTGATTTTCCGTAGGTTGCCGGAAGATGCTTTCTTAAAACTTCAGTATAACCTTCAAATATTTTTTCTATATTATCGGCATTGTCCGTTACGCCCAGATACCACATATCTGATAAAATTCTTTTGGGCGCTACTTCTATATACGCTGTTCCCTTGAATGAAGAGTATATTTCAAATTCTATTTTTTCGTTTTTATGTGATAAAAGATAGTTGTGATAAAATATATCCTGACTAAGGGTTCCGTGAACCAAGCCCCTTTTTGTATTATAATTGCTGATTAATATTGCAGGAAAGGGTTGATATGGGCTTCTCCCGATTCTTTCGCAAACAACCCCCGGATCCGCCCATCTGTTTCCGGCAGTTTCGTCATCCTCTGAATCCAAAGCATCTGAAGACGTTCTTTTATAGTCTATAGGAAAGGTCATCTTTTCATAAATTCTCGGATTTTCATTATGATAAAAGTAATCGTCAGAGGCGCTTTCCCCAAATTCAATTCCGCTTAATTTTATTCCAAGCTCATTTAGTCTGGCGGTATTTTCGCAGGTATATTCAAATGTTCTTTTTGCCGTAATATAATCTTCTGCAAGGCTTATTGTAATCACATCAAAAAAGTCGCCCTTGTGAGTAAGAGTAACTGTTTTTTCGCCTGATAATAGGGAATACTTCGGAAAAATCCTTTCGCCGTTTAAAACAACAAAGGGTTCAAAAGTTAAATTTTCACATTCAAGCAAATCAGGTACACGATTCATTTTATCTGTCTCCTATAAATTTTCTTCTCTGTGTTTAAGGGCACGTCTGATATAATCGTCAAGTCTTTCAATTTCAAATTCGTCAATTATATCCTGAACATTCATATCAGGACTTTCACAGCTTAGCATAAGTGAGCCCACATATCCCGGATCATAAATGGTAAGGGCATCCTTATATTTTTGCTTTGCTTTATTGATTTTTTCCATATTATAGTCAATATGGCATAGCTGATAATCAAGATTTATCGTTGCGGTAACATAGTTTGTATAATTGGTTGTTTCGGCAACAACTTTCCCGTATGGATTTAATATTCTTCCCGGAGCTTCTCCTATTGCACCTGCAAAGTAGGAACGGCATTCATACGCCCATTGCTCCTGTCTTAAGCCGCCGTGATATGCCGAGCAAAAGACAATTAAATCAGGGTTCTGAACCTTATATTTATCTAAAAGCATATCGAAATTAAGGTCAAAGCAAATAGCAGAGGCTACCTTACCGAAATCAAGCTCAATCAATTCCGCCTTGGTACCGTATGCAACGTTACCTAAAGAATTTTCCTCCACAACCAGATGGTTTTTATCATATATTCCTTTTATGGATGCATCTCTTCCTATGTATACGGTTGAGTTTCTGTAATGATGGTTTTCATCTTCTGGTACATATCTTACTGCGCTGTATGCAATATTTGTGTTATTGTCCTTAGCTATTTTTCCCATATAGGAAACAATGCGGTCTTCCAGATATTTGTAGTATTCCTTAACGTCGCTTCTGTAATCAATGGACGACAGATAAGATTTTTTATTAAAACGGTTACAACATTCAGGAAGAATTATTAAGTCGGGTTTATCAGGTAATACTTTATCGATATTTTCGGTTAAAAACTTTATGATTTCTCTTTCATAAGCTGCATAATCACCGATTTTTACGGGTAACATTGGCGCAGTCGGGCAGAGAATACTGATTTTGGTGTTTCTTGACATAATTTTACCAATCCTTTCACGCTTTGTAAATTCAGTATAAAACAACACTTAGATTTAGTCAACAAACCGATTTAAAATAGACATTTTAAGTGTATAAAAAGACATTTGCGATAATTGTTTTCAACGCTTACGGGTTGTATACTTATGGTGTAATAAAAATAAAATTGGGGGTGTGCACCCCAATTGAAAAAAAATGGATTTTTATTTGCTAATGTATTTATGTTAAAATAATCAGAGAAAACGGTTTATATGGGAGGTAAAAAATGAAAAAGAAACTGTGTTTATTACTTGCGGTAGCACTGCTGTTGACATCATTAAATGTGTTTGCTGCCGGTACAAATGTGAGCGATGAAGCCTATGACTTCTTTATGTCAGTTTCGTTAATTGACGAAGATTTCGATGTGTTTTCTAAAATGACAAGAGGGGAGTTTGTGGCTCTTACTGCCAAAATATTGTTTGGTGAATTAGCCAAGCAGGTTGGCAAAGAAGGAGTCGGAGGCTTTTATGATGTTCCCTCAGAGCATATTTGCTTTGGAGAGATTACAACTCTTAAAAACTTAGAAATAATAAAAGGTGACAGTTACGGTAATTTTTATCCTGACAGAGATATTACCTTTACCGATGCAATCACAATTATAGTAAATGCACTTAATTACAGGGTGTATGCAGAGGCAAACGGAGGATACCCGACAGGTTATTTATATATAGCAAATTCAACGGGAATATTAAAAGGTGTTCAGACTGATGAGTTCGTTTACGGTGCAACTGCAATCAAGCTTTTATATAATGCACTGTTTGTAGATTATATGGCACTCAGCGGAATTGTGGACGATGGTTCTTTTGTTTACGACATAACCTCTGTTAAAACAATGCGTGAAAAGTTGAACATTACTGAATATGATGTAATTTTAGTAAATGACGGATTGATTTGTGCTGATTCAATGGGCGGAGAATTTGAAAATAAAGTTGTAGTGCGTGATACATCAACCCATAATGAATATGTTTTTTCATATACCAATGATGATATCCTTAACCTTTTTGGCTATCGCTTAAAGATTTATGTGAGAAAAAATCCTGTAACAGATGTAAATGAGATTGTTTATTATAGTATTCATAATTCAGTTAAAGAAACTATAGTTTATTCGGAAGATGTAATTTCTTCTGTAAGCGGTTTGGTAGAGTATGAAAAGGACCCTGAATCTTCCAAGATTGAAAAGGTAAACTATAATCCTTATGAAGCGTTTGTATACATAAACGGAGTAAAAAAGGCAGACTATCAGTTTGCTGATTTGAAGCCAGGTAACGGATTTACAAGATTTATAGATAATAACGGAGATAACCGCGCAGATTATATTCTTGTTTATAATTTTTCTTACAATGTGATTGCCGACTATATTTCCATAGAAGAGGATACTGTATTTTGCCGACTTAACCCTATGCATAATATTATCCTTTCCGCAAATGACATAAATTCCTATCAGTTTATAAAGAATGGTGAGATAATTGCCATCGGCGACATAAAAAAAGATGATGTTATATCAGTGGCGATTGGCGAAGAGGCTCCGGACAATAAGTTATACACTTTATATGTTTCCGACAAAAAGGACAGCGGAGTTATATCAGGTAAGAGTGACGGAAGCTACGAAGTGGGTATAAAAAATTCAATGGAAAATGAAGTGTGGTACAAAATATCTCCTTTATATGTTAATGAAAGAGCTAATATTTTTAATGTATTACCCTTTGGAGAGGCAACCTTTTATATAGATGTAATGGGAAATATAGCTTACGCTGATGGATTTAATACTGCTAAAAAGGATTATATGTATATAATTGATGTTATACCTCCCAAAAACATTGATAATGCAAAAATCAAGGTATTAAATTATATGGGCGAAAAGGTATTGTACGAAATCAGCGACAATATAAAGGTTGACGGAGAGGCATTAAACGGTATAAGCGCTGACGGAAGCAATCTTTACGAGCCTTATATGGAACTTGCCGAATTGCTTTTAAGAAGGGCAGACGGAAGCTTTGATGTAAGAAATGAGGAGGTTGCAAATAAATATAATCAGTCAAATACTTTAATTACACCGCGACTTGCAAAGGTTAAGCTTAACAGTGAGAACCGGGTTTTGACCATTGATACCGATTATACTATGAGTGAAGATTCAAAGGACAACTTAAAAGCGGGTAAGAGAATCTGGAAAAATAAAATGTATATTACCAATCAATCAACCTTTGACGGAACTTTCTTTGTTACCTCGGACACACTTGTTTTAAAGGTTGCTGAAATTGACAGATACGGCAAAAACTCAACTGACAGTAATACAATGATAAATTATTTTGAACAGAATCCGCAAAGCTCTGATGCATACGGAATCTGGACTCCTGGAAGCTTTGCTTCATATAACTATTATGATGTTCAGGCTTATGATGTTGATTCTGATACGGGAGTGGCAGGTGTTCTTCTTGTTCGTGGTATGACTATCGAGGATAACGATAATGTAACAGGAAGCATAGCTGTTTTTGATAAAATTACCGAATATTATGATGAAAAGAAGGAGAATATCTATAAACTATACTACTATGAAGGCGGCGAACTAAAGAGCGCTTTAGTAGATAAGGAATCTCTTCACATATACTATCAGAATATTATTTTCGGTGGTACACATCCGTCAGACAACAGTATTGATGCAGACTCGGACGGAAACGAAACAGTTGACAGTTACATTAATGTTGAGCCACTTAAAAAAGGTGATATTATTCATATCAAGCTAAACGGAAAAAGTGTTGGCTCAATCGGAAGAGAACTGAATTTAAACAAGGTTAACGAAAAGTCAGTTTCAACATATAAAAGCGGTGTTTCATCACTTTATTCAAAAACTGCATACAGTGCAACCTCAATCGGTATTCCTTTTGACCAGAGAGCAAGTGTCAATACCGGATATAATGCAACCTATAATATGGAGCTTGGCGTTGCAAAAAGTGTTTCAGGTGATGTTTTAAGCATAAGTCAACCGTATACAGATGCAAAGGGAACAAAATACGGAACTTTAAATAATTATATAAATGATAATTCAGTTTACTACGAAACAAAGTTTTTAAAGATAAATTCTTCATTGCCGATAACAGTAATTGAAGAAACAAAGTGCCGCAAAGCAACCGATGAATGTGAAGTAACTATAAGAAAAGGAACATTTGCAGACCTTAAGTGTTCTGATTCTTACGGAGATGGCGGTTTCTATAATGCATCAAGAATTTATGCATACAATTCAAAAGGGAATGTACGAGCATTATTTATTGTAAATTTGTGCGAAGAGCATAACAGATAAGGAGGATATGGGAAATGAAAAAATGTGTAAGTTTAAGTTTGATTTTTTTATTGGTTTTACAGCTTTTAGTTCCCGTATACGCTTCTGATTCAGAGGAACACTGGGCATTTGAAACTCTTTCTTATTTTCAGAATAAAGGAGTTATCCAGGGGGATGCAAGCGGTTTAAGACCTGATGATTTTGTTAAAAGATCAGAATTTGCCAAAATGATAAATAAAAATTTTAATTTTACCGGGTTAAGTGAAAATGTATTCCTTGACTTATCGGAAAATGACTGGTTCTATAACGATATTCTGATTGCCGTTAAAGCAGGATATTTAAAAGGCGATAATGGATATGTTAATCCAAACGGTTTTATGACAAGAGCGGAGGCATCAGTTGTATTCTCAAGACTTTTAAAGGATGATACTCAAAAAGACGGAAAAGCTTTTAAGGATAATGAGGATATTCCTTCCTGGGCAAAGGATGCTGTTGATAAAATGGTATCCCTCGGTATTATAACCGGATACGGAGACGGAACATTCAGACCAAATGGAATGATTACAAGAGCGGAAGCCTGTACTCTTCTTATAAGAACAGAGGATTATGAAATAAGCGGTATAAATGAAGTAGCTACAGAAAGTCAACCCGTTAACGCGGTGGTAAATACCTCCGGCGGAGGCGGCGGTGGCGGAGGTGGAGGCTCCTCGGGCGGGGCAGCACCCTCAAAAATACTTCCACCGGTTATTTCAAGAATTAATTCCTCCGATAATATGCTTTATTTCACATCACCATATAATGGTACATATACAGTAAAGCTTGTAAGAACTACAAATAATTACGGAACGGAAAAAACAATTCAGACAAATTCAAAACAGATTGATTTAACCTCTGTAATAAAGGAGCTTATGACGAACGATACCAGACCGGAAGAAAACTTTTCAATTTCCGTTATGGTAAGCAGTGCTATTGGAAAATCTGCTTATGGCATAGCGTATAATTACAAGGTAATAAATCCATCGGTAGTTATGCCGACCTTTACTGTTACTCAAAGCTTTGAGGGAAATGAAGAAATTGTAAAAATTAACTGGAAAAAGGATGAAACCGTAAGCAGTTATGCCATAGAGCTTGATTTGGGAGACGGATATAATTTAATTACATATAGTGAAGACGGTTCAGGGTTAAGTTACACATTAAGCGGTTCAGAGGTTGCAAAAATTAACGGAACTGCAAAACTAAAAGTTAATGCCGAAAGAGCAAGTAATGACATAATTCCTGCCGAAGAAAAAATATATGATATTTTACTTCCTTTATACGGTGGAGAAGAAAACGGCTTTAACCTTATATATAATGAAAGACATTTTAAGAATATCGAAAAGAATATATCATCATCATATTTATTAAAAGATGATATAACACTTACATCACATAAACCGTTTGCTTTTAAAGGCAAACTTAACGGGAACAATAAGAAGATAGATTTAAATATTGATTCCACACAAAATGATATTGGCTTATTCTCCTATCTTGCGGGTTCTTTTGAAATATACGATTTGGAAATAACAGGAACCGTTAAAGGTGCTCAGTATGTCGGAGCTTTAGCAGGACGAAGCGGTCCTGATGCTGACAACAGCGTTTTAGCTGGTGCAAAAATAACAAATGTTACAAATCGTGCCGAAGTTGAGGGAACACAGTATGTTGCAGGTCTTATAGGCAGAGCTTATGATAACGGCAGCAATAATATTACAGCATCTAAAATTATCAATCATGGTAAGATTACCGCATCAGGTAATTACGGAGGCGGTATATTCGGGTTATCTACTACAATGTCAGCATCGTTTCTTGCAAATTGCGGGGATGTAAAATCCGGCGCCTACGCAGGCGGTATTGCGGCGTGGGCTTATACTCAGTTTAATAAATGCTACAATACAGGAAAAGTAACAGGCGGATCTTACGCCGGCGGAATAGTTGGATACTCTCAGGGTTCTGTACTTACCAACTGCTTTAATAACGGAGAAGTTGTTGCAACAAATCCGGGCGGTCTTGTAGGTAATGTTAATTTTTCAAATGCAGATACAAGGCTTACAATTTCAAATTCATACAGTACAAAGGGAACTGTGTTGTCGGCATTAAGCTCAAAGACTCTTTATGAAAACTGCTATTATATGTCAGAGGCACTTTTGGATGACGGAGTATCCGGTACCACTGCACTTAAGGAAGCAGAAATGCGTGATATAACAAACTTTAACTTTGATGAAAAAGTTTGGGAAATAAGTTTAGCTTCTGCATATCCATATCCTCAGCTTGTTGGTTTTGAAACATACTTTGAAAAAGGAAAAATTTCAAAATCAGAAGTTACAGAAGCTAAATATATCGAGGCTGAGAGTGTTGTTGCAGTATCATTTAAGCCTGTAATCGGTGCATCAGGGTATAAAATTACATGTCTTGATGAAAACAATGCAGCAGTTTTGGAAGAAACTGTAAGTGAAGCTTACTATGAAATAGATGCAACTCTTTTAACCTTTGGTAAAAACTATAAAATAAAGCTTACAGTTTTAGGTGACAATAAATTATATACCGATTCCGATGAAAC
>JAZOVB010000181.1:0-10104 GCA_045658425.1 Clostridia bacterium
GTTATTCAAAAAAATAAGCTCTATTTCCCTGTTGCTCAGAGAAAGCACCTTCCGAAGCTTTAATATATCCGATACAGTAAATTCAAATTCACCCGATAATTTCTTTCTCCAAATTTTCTCTTTAATGCCAATGATTTTACAAAGCTCACGCTCTGTTAATGATGACTTTTCTATCACCTTGATAAGATACTCCACTTTATCACGCCCCTTTGTTTTTCGCATTTTATGCGACAACATAAATTTACCATATTTTGTTATATTTGTCAACAGAATTTTGAAGTTTTTTAAAAAAGTGATTGAAAGTATTTTTATAATATGATAAAATAGCAGTAGTTCGGAAAATGTTGGGAGATGAAAATATGACCATTGGAGAACGAATGCGTGAGCAAAGAACAAAGCTTGATATCAAACCTAAAGATATAGCAGATAAAATCGGAAAGTCTGTATCCACTTATTACAGATATGAAACCGGAGAAATTGAAAAGCTTACAATTTCCAAAATGTGCGAAATTGCAGGTCTTCTTAATGTGTCTCCTATTTATTTGCTTCTTGGCTTAAATTCTGACTCTGTTGATACAGCCCCCCACTCTTCTGACCTTAACAACTGTATAATTATGGTTTTTTCAAAGCAATTGAAAAAGCTAAGAAGTGCATATGAAATGTCTACAACAGAGCTATGCAAAAGATTAAAAGAACACTCGGGAATAAATGTAACTGAAAAAGATATTGATAATTGGGAAAATGGTATTCAATCTCCTGAAATAATATCTCTTGTTTCAATTGCTGATATTTTCAAGGTATCACCAAATTATCTTTTAGGACTAAAAAACTTTTCTGATTTTACCAAAACAAGTGTAAACAAGGTGAAAGAACATTCTGCTCGCTGGTTAAAGGAAAATCTTTCTTCCTTGATTTCAAGTAACAGTATGCCTAAAAACATATTAGCTGAAAAAACCGGAATACCACTAAGTAAAATCGAGGCTTATTCAACAGGTGATGTATATTCTGTTAATCCTGATGATGTAGTATTGATAGCAAAAGCATACGATATCCCTTTTCTTGACATACTATATGAAAAGGATACAACAGGAATTTTAAATAAGCTTATATATCTTAATGCGGTTGATATTAAATTACTTGAAGAATACATTGACGAGCTTCTTTCAAATAAATAATTTTTTATTTATTTTCCTCTTGACATTTACCAAAATATGAGGTATAATAATCGTGTTGTGACGGCATGCTGACGTGGCACAGCTGGTAGCGCACATCCTTGGTAAGGATGAGGTCGGCGGTTCAAGTCCGCTCGTCAGCTCCAATTTTTTATGCACCATTAGCTCAGCTGGTAGAGCACCTGACTCTTAATCAGGGTGTCCAGGGTTCGAGTCCCTGATGGTGTACCAGAGAAACTCTTAGAGCCTCAAGGCTTTGAGAGTTTTTTGTTTTTAGTCAAAATGCTAAAAAATGCATTTTGACTAAATTTTGACTAACAAATTTTTTTTGTAATATCAAAATAGTTATTAATTTTTCCAAAATATCCGTCATTATTTTTATTATCTAAATGAGTATATATTTTTAATGTCATCTCTATTGAAGAATGCCCCAACAAATATTGACACCTTTTTATATCTATACCTGCATAGTATAAATTTGTAGCATACGTATGTCTGAATGTATGCGGCGTAAATGCTATAGTTCTATCCATATATTCATTTAATATTTTTTGTTCGTAAAAAAACAAATCATCTGCTGTAGCCTTGGTTTTTTTAATAATACTTTCCCACATCTTTCTAAAAGAAGATCTTGACATTAATTCTCCATTTTTCATTGTAAATAAATTAATGTTCTTATTTTCCCAGAAGTATTTAGTAATTTCTTGATACAATACATCAGGAATTGGTATCTCTCTATAACCCGCTTTGCTTTTAGGTTCTTTTAAAACAGATTGATTTTCACGTATATCCAGACTTTTGCTTATTTTCAGCATTTTTGTATTATGATTTATATCTCTAATATTTAATGCTAAAGCTTCTCCCCGCCTGATCCCGGTGTAATATAATAAGTTAATAAAAAGCCTCTCTTTATCAGTGTAATCAGTTTTTGAAATACACTCTTTTTCAAAATCGGTCAGAACACGTTTTTCTTCATGCTTTGATTTTATTTTATTCAAACTCAAACACACATTTTTATTTACAATCTCCTGCTCAACCGCCTTCTTTAATATCTGATTAAGAGTTAATTTATATATTTCTGCTGTTCTGATATTTTCTTTCTTTATTAAATCATTTATTACTTCTTGCACTTGTATTGTTTTTAATTTTGAAATTTGAATCTTCCCGATCGTGGGTATAATGTGATTTCTCAAACATCTTTCGTACATAGCAAATGTTCCTCTTGAAACATTAGCCTTATATACAGCTAACCATTTCATACTCCATTCTTCAATTGTAACCGAGTCTTCTATAACATTTAATCCTATAGCTAATTTCTCTTGAATTTCTCTCTCTTTTTTCTCAACCTCCTTAATTGTTTTGCCATAAACACTTTTCATCTTTCTTGTTCCATTAGAATTATATCCAACAAGAACTTGTTTGCAGTATCTTCCATCTGCTCTTTTTTTCATAATACAACCTCCACATATGTAAGAAGCGTATATGATATTCCATACACATAATATCATATTTATCTTCCTTTTTTAATGGACTGTTAAGATTTATATATATTTATACGATTTTTTATGTTGCATCTCTCTCCATTTATAGTATTTTTCCATATCAACATACCAATGTCCGCAAATATTATAAGCCGGAAAGCCATCAGAATGCACCCATTTTAGTGCAGTTGTTCTGGGAACTTCAAATTCCTTACAAAAAGTATTTAATTTCATTTGTTTGGACATATCATATCCTCCACATTTTACATATATATTGTCAAAAATTCATCAATTTTATAATTAGATTTTCTAAAACATTCCTACTGCTAAGTGTTTTACAGCATAGCTCCGAATGCAACGTTTGTGTTATCGTATGCATCCAGATAACTCCCGCTCCCGCCGGGCACAAGTATAGTGCAAGTATCTTATCCTCCATATCGTCTTCGCAATGCAAAGCACTACCTTTGCTTTACAGGCAAATATTTATCGCAAGCGTATTTCCTGATGTGCTCTTATATGGATTTTGTTTAGGAATGAGTTTTATTAACTTGTCAAGGTGCAATATAAAAGAGAAAGTTATTATTTTTTCAAAAAATATCTATCATACACCTTTTGAAAAAGTAATAACTTTAATAAAAGGGCTTCTTTAGTTTCACAAGAAATATAAATGTGTCATTAACCTCCACCTTTTAAAAAATATTTTCAAAATTTTTTTCATTGGTACTCCTCCACTCATTTTTTAATACCTGAACGGCCAACTATATCATCTTGTATATTACTCATAAAGAATCCCCCCCTTTCGAAACGAAAAGGAAAAGAACCCTTCACTATTAATAAGACGGAGGGCTATGCCCATTTTGCTCACTTTTAGCAAAAAAAGTTGAAATTTTTTTAATTTTTTTATTTTCATTAGATTTCCTCCATTCATTTTTTGTGTCTGAACGAAGGTTTTTTACGGAAATCTAATACAATACGCAAACCACAGATGCGCCTGAATTAGAAGAAATTTATGAAAAATAAAAAAGACCGCAAAAAGCCAGCCCCCGGCTTTCATATGGTCTTGAAAACGAGTTGAAGTTATTTTTTTAATTATTCGACCAAAAGGAGAACAACTTACAGAACTCATTTAACGGACACCTCACAAACAAAAAAAGTGCCGCAGCAATTTGCTGCGACGCTTGTATCCTGTTATGCGATGTACTTTTACTCTTTGATTGAAAATTTACCTGTACCTCACTCTTTAGAATAAAAAGCATCTATCGCAGCAAATTTCAAATTTAATATATATAAATTGACAGTATTTCTTTCGTATAAACAAAACTCAAAATATTTCAAACTAATCAACCTCCTTTTGACATATACTTCTATAATTCCGTAACAATCTAAATAAGTATCGACATATTACCATTTTTTAACAAAAAATGCTGTCGAATTGTAGTTGATAAGTTATAAAACTTTTCGACAATTTCTTTGTATTTTTGATAGTTCAAGTTATTTTTCCACAATAAAAAAATAAATCGATAATATATTTGGTAATATACTGTCGATTTATTTACTTTTTTTGTAATTATAAAATTTATCTATAGTTGTTTATTTTTAATCTTTGGGGCATTTAGGTTTTAACCTCTGAAGAGATGAAAGAAAGGAAGTACCAAGCAAATATGCCCCATCGACTCTCAAAAATTAGTATTATCGTTGATAATTACCTCTTTACCGGTTTCAATTGCGAGGCATAAGGTTTAGATGCATCATCTTAGCCTGGTGTGATGTTTACGACACCACAAATACAATGTGCTTGTTTTATTTTTTTAAGCATTTCGCAACTTGTTCGTAAATTTGTTTCATTCCCAACTCAGTAGGATGACCATTTTCCTTGTCTATTTCTTTAAGACATAAATATTTGATTTTATTTTTTTCACAAGCTTCTACAAAACCTTCGGTGATTTCTTGTTTTAAATTAGTGTTTATGATAACAATTACATCTTCAACCACTTCCTTTGCTCTCTTGAGCAGGTAGCAAAAGGCAGGCAAAACACACTTTAATTCATCATCAGTCCAATCTGAGTATTTAAGATTTCC
Organism: Clostridia bacterium; assembly: GCA_045658425.1. Lineage (GTDB taxonomy): Bacteria > Bacillota > Clostridia > UMGS1840 > HGM11507 > SIG450. The sequence goes on from JAZOVB010000181.1 coordinate 4,733, forward strand.
AATAGGAGCATCTATCCAAGAATCGTTAGTCCCTCCAAATATAAACATTGTGTTAATTTTATTTTGGGCAAAAAACTTTTCTAATGTACATTTGTCAATTCTGCTAACAAACGATGATTCAATAGTAAGAGTTTCTCTCACTGTATTACAAATTGTTGAACCCGAAAAGCTGTCGTTAAGTATTATATTTAGATTGTTTTCTTTTGCAAGTATTTTCCACCAGGTTTTTTCTACTCCCTTGATAATGGGATTTTCATTTCTTTCATCGCTATAATAAAAGTGATATCCTTCTGGAATATATCCTTCATAAGTTGAATAACTGTCACCTAAAATAAAAATGTTCCCTAACAATTTTAAATTCCCCCTTTAATTAACATAAATGTAAAAAATCAATTCATTTTATAAACATAAGCGGCATCTTTTGCGTTTATAACACCATCGTTATTTAAATCATAATAGTTTTTGTTTAGTTTTACATTTATTTCATCAATTGTATTATAATAACTAATCATTATTTTACATCACTCTTTTATAAAATTTCATCAAACTTAAGGATTACTAAAATTAAGGTTTTTATCGCTTCTAAAAATCCTTTTAAAGACATCGCTTCGTCAGGCTGGTGAACACCACCATGCCCTTTTGGCATATCGGGTCTTCCGCCTATATCATACATTACCGTCCCGATAGAATAGGAATTATTTAAATATCTCGTATAAGTACCTCCGCCTATAATCTTTCCATGGACATCTTCGGGATTACCAAGTGCAATTTTATATGCATCCGAAACTGCATCGGCAAACGGATTATTTTCATTTATAAGATACCCTTCGGAAGAATATGTGCAAATAATCTCCCAGTCGTCTTTTACGACAGTTTTTATTTTATTTATTATATCTTTGCAAGATACATACGGACTGTGGCGTATATCAAGCGAAATACAAAGCTTGCTATCCTCTGTTTTTATAATTCCGTTAGCACAGGTAAGCCTTCTGAACAAATCGTCATTGTGTGCTATACCAAGTCCTGTTCCATAATTATCTTTGAAAATCTCACAAATGCTTTTGAGAATTTTTTTATCCTCGTATGATAGTTTATCGTCTGCTTGAGCATTCTGTGAAAATTTTATCAACGGATTCAATGTACCTTCCGGGTTTGCTGAATGCCCACTTATTCCCTTTATGTTTTTTATTTCTCCGTCATTATATACAACTTCAAGGTTATCAGGAATAATATTATAACTGCTGCCACCAGATATAGATTTTATATTATTGAGAGAATCTTTACTTTTAAGCATAAGTCTGACAATACTTTTTTCACCGCGGTAATAAGGATATTCTCCGTCAGGCACAATAGAGACATCAGGCATAAGCTCGTTTTTTACATACGCCTTGATATCATCCATTCCATCTTCTTCATTTCCTCCGACAAAAAGCATCAACCTGCTTTTAAGCGGAATGTTAAGTTCTTTAATTATTTTTGCGGCATAAAGCATCTGAATAATACCGCTTTTATCATCATTACAACCTCTGCCAATTAAAAATCCGTCTTTTTCAGTAAGCTCAAAAGGTTCGCCATACAGCCATTCTCCGTCTGCCGATACTACATCGCCATGAGCGAAAATTCCAATTGTTTTCCCATCATTACGATTAGTTGCACATACATATTCTCCGCCTTTTGAAATTTGCCCTTTAAAACCTTCTCTTTCCATTAGTTTTAACGATGCTTCAAGTATATCATAGCAAGATTTTCCAAATGGCATTCCATCTACTGCCTTTGATCTTACAGATGGTATATTCACCAAAGTTTTTAAATCTTCTGTTATTTCAGTTTCATGTTTCTTTATATAAATATCTATTTCATTTAACAACTTCTCATTATTTATCATCATTAATCACTCCATCATTGTATTCTCTTTCTTTTTTAAAAAGCTATCCTCAATTCCTGAAAGAAAAATCGCAACAAGTCCTAAAATTCCCCCCACTACAAGATTGAAATTCAGTGTATCATTTCCTGTAAGAACCGAAAGCACACTTGTAATAACAGCTGAAAACGGCATTATAACAGCAACTACGCAAGCATCTATATATTTCATAGAATAGGTTCTTATTATCCAACAAAAAGCCGACACAACAAGAGCAACTATAACAAGAAAAATTATATCTTCCGGCTTAAAAGAGAACATTATTTTTTCTACAGGAATTCTAAGTCCTGTACTTGTAGTAATGTAAGTGTTATTTAAAGTTAAAGATAATATAAATGATATTAAAAATCCCATTACAGACTGTGTTGCAAGATATAGTGGGGTATAAAGTTTTTTAGCAAAAGCACCTGTTCCTGCAATATTGAATCCATAAAGTATTCCTGAAGCCGCACACAAAATTTCACCTATTCCCCATGATCCGTCCGAAAAAGATATTCCGTTTAGTACAAAAGCACTGACCAAACATATAACTGACGCTAAAACTGTAGTTACAGATGGTTTTTTCTTAATAAGAATATACATTAAAACAGGAACGGAAATACAGGAAAGATTTTCTAAAAAAGCATATCTGGCAGGCGTTGTATATAATAATCCTATCTTTTGGGTAAGGTTTGCAAGTGCAAGAAAAATACCGGTAGGAATTCCTACCTTTATATAATCCATATTGAATTTTTTTATATTTTTCCCCGCTATCAAAAGATAGGTTGCAAAAAGAACCACTTCAACAAAACATGTACGCATTACAGGTGAATATATTTTATTAAGATGTACCATAAGAAGTGGCGCAACTCCCCATACAAATACAACAAACAGCATACCTACGTATGCTCCGAATTTTTTACTTGTTTTCAACATTTCCATTTCCCCTTTTTTAGTTTCCAAAGTTGTATTAATATAGCGAATTCATCAATTAATGATGCTTGGAGTTTCAACCTCACAATGCCATATCTTACAATTATCTTCTATTACATCCTCTTCAAGCTCACAAATTTTATCAAGCTTTCCAGTTAAATAATCCTTTATCATATCTATCTGATAATTTATCTGCTCACAAATTCCACCAAAACGGATATTCATTACCTCTAATCCATTTGGCTTTTTATATCTTAGCCAGTCGGCTTTAAACAGCTTATGAAACTCTTTAATATCGCTTATAACCTGAGGCATTTTAATTTCAGAGGCCTCTTTAAGATAGCCCTTGTCATTATTTTTATAAGCCTCTCTTACCTTATTTATAAGCTCACATTTTTCGTAAGTAACTTTTGCAAGGTAATATGCATATTTGTAATAGTCAGAATTTTTATCATTTTCTTCCATATATTTTTTTGCACTGTCCATAGCAAATTTTATATCACTCATTGCTTTATCATAATCATATTTTATATTTACAAGATTATAGAAAATATCGCCATAAAGCAATTTTTTCGAAAATCTGTAGTCATCATGAAAATCAGAATGAACTTTTGATATATTAAGCCTGTTTTCATAAGGCATTTTTGTTAAGAACTCACTTGCATTATAAATATCTTCAATCGAACAATCAAGCCCTTTATAGCAGTATTCTGAAAATATCGTCAGAGAACCTACCGAATGAATGAGATTTGTTTCCGAACCGAAATCGCCCCACATACAAACAACAAAATTTTTCTCCTTGTTTTCTATGGCTGATTTTAAGTAAGGAATTGATGTATCTAGTGTAAAGCGTGTATCTTCTATAAAGCCTTCCCATGTCCAGATGCTTCCTGATAATATAAGCTCTCTTTCTAAATTCTGATGTTCTTTTATTAAAAAATCGTAGTCAGACTTGTCGGTATGATAATAATCCCAATAATCAATTACAACATTTTTCGGGAAATCTCCAAGCATATCGGAAGAAAGTTTAACCTCTTTATCGTAATATGACCTTGTTTTTGAATTTGCACGGTAAAGCATATCCGATGCCATTATTGGTTTAAAATCATATTTTTTACATATTTCGAACACTTTGTTTGCATGTCTTAAAAATATGTCATATCTTTTTTCATAACCGTGAAGATCGAAAAATTTACCTGTTCCTAAATCGTGTGCCTCATCAAGCCCAAGATGAATATACTTAGAGCCGTAGATTTCTCTCATAAGCTTTATCTGTGCTTCTAAGAAATTATAAGTCTTTTTTTCATCGGCAAGAAGGCATTCGGAGGTATCTTTTATAGCTGAAGCCTCCTGCCATTTAAGATACTGCCCCATATGCCCTAAACTCTGAATACTTGGCATAAATTCAATGCCGAATATATCAGCATACTCTTTCATTTCCTTAAGCTCTGATACAGTATATCTTCCCCTCATATAACCGAATCTTGGATAATCTTTAAGCTCAAATACATCCTCGATGTTAAAGCATATATGGGTAAATCCTAAACAAGCAAGGTTTAAAATATATTCTTTAACAGTATCAACCTTTAAAACGCCATTTCTTGCAACATCAAGCTTTACTCCGAGCATGTCAAAATGTGCTTTTTCACATATTTCAAATGGCTTATAATTAAAATTTAACGCAAAAAGAAATAAAGCACGGCACAATGTTATCTTACTATTACATCCTATGACAGCAAAATTGCCGTCATAGGATGCTTTAACACCATTATATTCTGTAACCCTTATTTCTTTTTTAAAGTTAAAATCAATATGATTAAAAATTAAATCTTTTATAAAATTAAAATTTTCTGTCATAATTTCTCCTTTTTATATTAAGTTACATTTCCTTTTTCTGTCTTTCATATGCTTTGTTATAAACAGATACCATCTCTGAAATCTGAAGTTTTTCAGCAGTTTTCAACCAGTTATTCCACACTTTTTCCGGATCTGAATCTGTAATAAATTTCATCATCATTTCTTCAGCTTTTTTCTGAATATCTGTAGCATTTTTCATTGTAATATCTTTTTCTTCTTCTGTTAAAAATACAACAGGTGCAAATTCTCTTTTTAGTTCAGGATTATCGATAATATATTTATTCGCTTCCTGCAATCTTTCAGAAACATCAAAATATGAAGAACGCTTATCGCCTCTTTTTACAAGAACATGTAAACCATATGTAGTTGCAACATCGTTAATAGTAGGAACTGTATCAGGGAATTCTTTATATGATGCATAGCCTCTTTCGTTTAAAGTATAGATTTCTCCTTCAACTCCTGCAGTTGAAAGTTCAGCACCTGCAGGGCTTAATAAAAAGTCAATAAATTTCATTGAAAGCTCTGAATTTTTGTTCTTAGTTACACATTCTAAAGCGCTTCCAAATACAATTGGATTGTTAACTGTAAGCTTACCATTTCCTGTAGGAGGAGCAAATCTTAAATCAAACTCAGGAATAGTTCCCCTTGCAGATTCAGTTATCATATCCATTCTGCTGACCCA
>JAZOVB010000182.1:0-3344 GCA_045658425.1 Clostridia bacterium
CAATGGCAGTAAGTTCACCCTTTTTGATATGCAGGTCAATTCCGTCAAGCGCGTAAATTGAATCCTCGCCGCTTTGATAAATTTTATATATATTTTCAAGCCTTATCAAGAAAACAAATCCTTTCTTTAATTTCTACGCATGGTATTTGAGCCACCTGCGGGACGGGACATACCTCCCATACCGCCCATACCTCCCATACCGGGCATTCCTGTCATGCCCTGTGTGGTGGACTGGGATTTAACATAAACAGTTATACCTTCTGACAGTCCGCTTAAGATTTCAATAAAGTTATCGTCATTTATACCTGTTTCAACACGAACTGCAACAAAGCCCTCGGGGACATTACCAAAGTTTGGCATAGTCGGTTTTTTATCGGAATTATTGTTATTTTCAGAATTGTTTTTCTTGTTATCCTCTACGGCTTTCGGAGGCTCTTTTGAAGCTTCCTGCGAAGGTTTTTGCATATTTTCCGTTGACGGTGCTTTATTCATATCGGGCGTTCCCTGTGAAAGCTGACCGTTTTCACCTCTGCCGCCAAAAGGATTTTCTCCGTTTCCTTTAAAGGCTTCTTTATTTTCATCTGTTGCCTTATTTTGTTCACCATCAGGTTTTACAGCTGTATCTCCCATATTTCCCCCCGGCATTCTGTTACCAAAAGGACGCTCACTTGCAGGAGTTTTGGAAACCTTATCTTCTTCTTTAATTTTAGATACATCCTCTTCCTTAACATATACCATATTGCCTCTCATCACTGCAGAAACAGGTACTCTTAAAACATTTGCTTTTTCAGCAATTACTATTTCTGCATTTACATTCATTCCGGGAAGCATCCCCTCGGGATTGTCAACTATAACCTCAACGGGATAGGTGGTTACTCCGTTTGATGTGGAGCCGTTTATGTTAATACTGTTTACATGCCCCTTATATCTTTTATTAGGAAGTGCATCGGCTGTAATATCAACCGCCTGGTTAAGCTCTATTTTATCTACATCAAGCTCGTCAATGTTAATCGAAAAGCTTATAACCGACATATCAGCAATAACACACATCACAGTATTACCGTTTGTATTATCAAGAGTATCTCCTGCTTTTATATTTTTTTCAATAATGGTGCCGTCAATTTTAGCTTCAATGGTATAATCATCAAGCTGTTCGTATGTTTTATCAAGAGACATCTGGGCTTCACGCATACTGCGGTTGGCATTTTTAAGATTATCGCTTACCGAGTCGCTTTCCATCTGAAGAATAGTAGAGCCTTCATATACATAGTCCCCTAAATCATTGTAAATGTTAACAATATCACCTGCTACCTTAGCAGATACGGTCTTTTTACCACTGTATGTAAATGTTCCTGCACTGTTACAGGCAAAGGTATTTATAACTGCAGTTGCAGTATCGTTTACGGTTATTCCGCCTGGGTTTTCAACCTCAATATCCACATAGGAAACTGCCGCATTAAATTCATTAATTAAAGAGCCTGTGGACACCCTTGTTACATAACCTGTTGTTTTATAAAAGGAATTCTGCAAAGTTACTTCCGCACTCATTCCTACTCCTATGTAGCCTATATCCGAAGTATTAAAGGGAATAGTAAGTACCATTTTTGATTTATCAATGATTTCACAGATTTTTGTTCCGTTTGATATGGAATCACCCTTGCTTACAAACATCTGGGAAATAACACCCTCAATAGGTGCTTTAACAGTTAAATCATTGATACTGTCCATGGTATCCTGATAGGAATCACGGGTTCTGTCCATAGACATTTCGGCTTTTTCAACAGTATCCGACATATCCGATTTATCAAGCTCGTAAAGAACGGTTCCCTTTTTAATTACATCCCCTACCTCAAAACCGTCGGATAAAACATCGCCTCTTACTGAGGAAACAACATCATACATATCCTTTGGCTTAATGGTACCCGAAGCACTGATTACCGAACGAACTGAGCCAACGGTTACAGTAGCGGTATTTATCTCGGTACTGTTATTTTTCTTCTTACCTAAAACGTTAGCAAGAACAAGTCCCCCGATAATACTTAAGATAATTATGCCTATAATTATACGCTTGGTAGTCTTTTTCATTTTCTTACCCGGAGCCCGTCTGTCACCAGCCCCGCCCACTATGTCCTTAAGCTTTGAAAACAGCTTTAATTTGCTATCCTTCATTAACAAAAACCTCCACTTTTTTATTTTCATGTACATTATTCCAATAATACAAAACTATGATAATATTTCTATGTGTAATCAATGTGTAAATATTATGAATAAAATGTAAATTTGACTTTTATTATACACTATTTCATAAGGTTTTTTCAAGTTTTTATTTTATTTTGGAAATTCAGGCTTGATTTTTCATATTTTTTGGTATATAATGGTATTACTACCATATTTTACCATTTTAAAAAAGGAGTTTTTTTTATGATTAACAAAATTAAAGTATTACTTGCAGATGACAGTCTTACATTCAAGGAGCAATTAAGTAACGCATTAAAAAAAGAAGAAAATATCGAATTTTCACGGCATATAACCGATGGGCGTGAGGTAATAGATGCCATTAAGGAAATTGTGCCGGATATTGTTATATGCGACCTTATTCTCCCTTTTAAAGACGGTATTGAAATACTGGAGGAGGTTTCTAATCTTAAGCTTAAAAGAAAACCTATTTTCATCGTTGCTACTGCAATTACAACGGACAAAATTATCCGTCAGTGCATGGGATTTGGTGCTAAATATTTTATTGCAAAGCCCTGCAACGGCGAAAGTATTGTAAAGATTATCAAAAAGCTTATTCCGGACAGGGAAAATATCTTTTCAATAAATGAAGAGCTTTCCGAAGAAAGCTCTTACATTACCAATAATATTGACGGTATAATTGAAACCAAGGTTACCGAAATTATTCATAAAATAGGTATACCCGCCCATATAAAAGGCTACAAATATCTTCGCACTGCAATTATCAAATCCATTCTTGACGAGGATATTATAAATTCGGTTACAAAGGAGCTTTACCCTTCGGTTGCAAAAGCCTATCATACAACGCCCCCAAGAGTTGAAAGAGCTATACGCCACGCCATTGAGGTTGCATGGACAAGAGGAGAAACCGAAACTATCAATAAAATATTCGGATACACCGTACAGTCTAATAAAGGTAAGCCCACAAATTCCGAATTTATTGCAATGATTGCAGACCGTTTAAGGCTACAAAATCAGAGTATGCTCGCAAAATAAAAATAAACCAAGCGTTCGGCGGTTGGTCTTAGGGAGAAACTGGTTTTGGATTGTACTTTTCAGCTTATAGGGCACAAAAAAATGCAGAAATACGTCAGTATATCTGCATTTTT
>JAZOVB010000183.1:0-1183 GCA_045658425.1 Clostridia bacterium
AGGTGTATCAGGGTATATTTTAACTTTGCGAGTTCCCATATCAATGTACTCGCTTTGATTTTTGTCAATAGATAAACAAAAAATACCACCATCATTTAACAATGCGGCAACTTTTAATATGACTTGTTTTTTATCCTTAAAATGCATCATTGTAAGCGATGAGTAAATTACATCAAAGGTTTCAACAAAACCGTATTCGTTAAAATCACCACAAACAAAGCAAATGTTAGAATAATCTTTTAGGTTTTCTCTTGCTCGTTCTATGGTCTTGGGCGAAATATCTATTCCTGTTAATTTCATACAGTATGGAGCAACCTTTACAGCAATTCTTCCTGTTCCTATACCAATTTCAAGAACATTTTTATTATTGGAAAGTTCTAATGATTCTAAAAATAGTTCTCCATCCCATCCGTTCATATATTCTTGTAGTGGAGGCGGGTCACGAAAAGGGTCGTTATTTTCATCCACTAATAAATCATAATGAGTAATTACATCCATAACACACATACCTACAAATTCAAGTTTATCGAATTGCTTACATTATAGCATATATTTGTGAAATTTTCTACCACGGCAAAAAAATCTCAAAAATACATATGAGGAAAAATTAAATCTAAAAACAATCTTTCATATTTAATATGCGAAAGGCGAAAAGTCCCTTTTTTACCACCGAAGGACATTGGCAAAAAAAGTTATGAGGAAAAATAAATATTTTTTCATTCTTTCATACTTAATGTGTGAAAAGGCGAAAAAGCACTTTTGCACCTGGGGGAACAAAAATCTATATAAAGACCCGACCCCCGGCGGGCAGATAAGGAAAATTAAAAATGAAAAAGTATTATGTTGATTATGGATGCGAAAATACTTCATTTGCTATCAGAACGGCAGAAGAGATTGTTCAATGGCTCAACTACGGCGATTATGACAACATTGATGATGCCATTCAGCAGACAGCAGAAAGCAAAACCATTTATTATGACGACCAATGGGAAATGATGAAGACTTACCAGCGTCCTTGCGAAGCAGACTATAACGAGGCATTCAATATGTTTATTGAAGAACTGTATAGCCTTGTTGTGGTAGAAGACGAAGAGGACAAGGAGGACGAGGAGGACGAGGAAGATGTGGATTGAGAAAATAGACCGAAAAATAGAAGTATACCAAGTCTCAAAGTATTTCTTTG
>JAZOVB010000184.1:0-45433 GCA_045658425.1 Clostridia bacterium
ATATACCTCGTATTATCGAAACCTTTCGCCTTAAAAAATCTCAATTTTAAAAGGTTATAGGTTCTACAAGAATTTTCAAATTAGGAAATTTTTAGATAGAATGAGGCAAAAACACAGGTAATATTCGGATATTACCGAGGCTTTTAACGAAATTATATCAAAAATTTACAATTTAAAAACGAGTTCGGATAACTTTCCGATGGCTAGACAGGATGGTTTCGAACTGTCTTTTGTTTTTATATAAGCCCGTTATCAATCATAAGATTAATTTCTTCTAAGGCTCTTTTTGATATTTCAAGATTTTTTTCCTGTTTACCTTTTACACGGTAGCCAAGAGGATTTATAATACCGAAATTCACATTCATCGGTTGAAATTTTTCAATAGTTTCATTTGATACATAATGACTTAAAGCACCAAGTGCTGTATTTTGTGAAAACTCGGTTATTTCCTCACCTTTTATAATTTTAGAAAGATATATCCCCACCGTAAGACCACTTGCTGCAGATTCAACATAACCCTCAACTCCTGTAATCTGCCCTGCAAAGAATATTTTGTTATTAGTTTTCAACCCATATAAACTATTTAAAATCTTCGGTGAATTTATGAATGTATTTCTATGCATAACCCCATATCTTAGGAACTCTGCATTCTCTAAACCCGGTATCATTGAAAACACTCTTTTTTGCTCGGGAAATTTAAGATGGGTCTGAAATCCCACTATATTATACATACTTGCCTCTTTGTTATCCTGTCTTAACTGAACAACTGCATAGGCATCCTTTTCCATAGTTTCACTTCTTAGTCCCACCGGCTTTAGAGGTCCAAAAAGAAGAGTATTATATCCCCTTTTGGCCATAGTTTCAACAGGCATACAGCCTTCAAAAACGACCTCGTTTTCAAAAGCCTTCATTTGCGCACATTCTGCGTTTATCAAAGCTTCGTAAAATGCATCATATTCCTCTTTTGTCATAGGGCAATTAATATAATCCGCATCCCCTTTATTATATCTTGAAGCTTTAAAGGCTTTAGTCATATCAATTGAGTCGTAAGCTACAATAGGTGCCGCCGCATCATAAAAATAAAGGTCATCACTCCCCGTAAGCTTTCTTATTTCTTCAAACAAGGCATCCGAGGTAAGAGGACCTGATGCAATTACGGTATATTCATCCTTGGGAATTTCAGTTACCTCTTTGCTTATAACCGTTATATTGGGATGATTTTTTATTCTATCGGTAATATATTTTGAAAACTTTTCACGGTCAACCGCAAGGGCACCGCCCGCAGGAACCTGATTTTCATAGGCACTTTCTATAATAAGAGAGCCTAAAAGACGCATTTCCTCTTTCAAAAGTCCGACAGCATTGCTTAAAACATTTCCTCTTAATGAATTACTGCATACAAGCTCTGAAAAAAAATCAGTAGAATGAGCCGGAGATTTTTTCTCCGGCTTTTGTTCATAAAGATTTACTTTTATTCCCTCATTGGCAAGGCGGTATGCAGTCTCACAGCCTGCAAGACCTGCGCCTATTACATTAACAAAGTTCATTATTTTTCTTCCTTTTTCGGGGTTTTCTTAGTAGTTTTTTTAGGTGTTCTTTTATAAGCATTTTCACATTCGGAATTTGTGCAATAAAGCTTATACCCTCTTCCGAAATATTTTTTTCCTAAAACACTTCCGCATATTTCACACTTTTCGTTTGTAGGTTCGTCCCATGTCATAAAGCTACAGGTTGGATTTTTTTCGCAACCATAATATTTTTTACCCTTTTTACTCTTTTTTTCCAGTACTTTTGCACCGCAAAGAGGACATTTAACCTCTTTAACCTCATTAACAAGGGGTTTGGCATTTTTACATTCCGGGAAACCGGGACAAGCGAGGAATTTTCCGTACTTGCCTGTTTTAATTATCATTTTTCTTCCGCACTTTTCACAAATTTCATCGGTTTCCTCTTCCTTGATTTTAACTCTGTCAATATCCTGAGCTTTAACAAGAGCCTTATCAAAGTATTTATAGAAGGTGGAAATTACATCTACCCAGCCTGCATCTCCCCCCTCAACATTATCCAGCTGTCCTTCCATTCCTGCGGTAAATTTAACATCTACTATATCCTTGAAATTTTCCTTCATAAGCACGGTAATAACCTTACCAAGCTCGGTAGGAACAAGGGCTTTGCCCTCTTTTACAACATATTCTCTTTGAAGAATTGTACTTATTGTAGGGGCATAGGTACTTGGTCTTCCTATACCGTATTCTTCCATAATCTTTATAAGACCTGCCTCGGTAAATCTCGGAGGCGGAGCGGTAAAATTCTGTTTATCTATAAGTTCTAAAAGCTTAAGGGTATCTTTCTCGGAAAGCATCGGAAGAATCTGATTTTCATCTTCTTCCTCATTATCAGTGCTTTCTATATAAAGCTTCATAAATCCTTCAAATATCATTTTAAGGCCTGTTGCCTTTAGCGTATAGGGACCTGCTGCTACCTCAACAGCTGTTGAATTAAACACAGCATTAACCATCTGGGAAGCAACAAAGCGTTCCCATATCAGCTTATAGAGTTTATACTGGTCGGGAGTTAAGGAATCCTTTACGTCCTTTGGTGTTAAATATACATTCGAAGGACGGATTGCTTCGTGGGCATCCTGGATATTGCCCTTTCCTGATTTATATTCATTATATCCTTTAGGCGCATACTGAGAGCCGAAGTTATCAAGAATATACTTTTTACAAAGAGCCTTTGCTTCATCGGAAATTCTTAAACTGTCAGTTCTCATGTAGGTGATAAGACCTATATGTCCTTTTCCCTTTATATCAATACCCTCATATAAATTCTGGGCATTAAGCATTGTCTTTTTTGCAGAAAAATTAAGCTTTCGTGACGCCTCCTGCTGAAGTGTACTTGTAATAAACGGAGGGTACGGTTTTCTTGATTTTTTAGTTTCCTTTATACTATCGATTATATACTCTGCTGTTTTTAAATAAGTAAGAATTTCATTTGCTTCATCGGAATTTTTTATATTTAACTTTTTACCGTCCTTTTTTTCAAGTCTGGCAATTAAAGTATTTTTTTCTTTTGTTTCAAGATTAGCTTTTATTGTCCAGTATTCTTCGGGAATAAACTTTTCAATTTCTTCCTCCCTGTCGCATACTATTCTTGTTGCAACCGACTGAACACGGCCTGCACTTAATCCCTTTCTGATTTTCTTCCATAAAAGAGGACTAAGCTTATAACCTACAATTCTGTCAAGTACTCTTCTTGCCTGCTGGGCATCAACCAAATCCATATCAATTGCACGGGGATTTTTTATAGCCTCGGTAACAGCATTTTGGGTAATTTCATTAAATGTTACCCTGCATTTCTTATTCTCATCTATATCAAGTATTTTTGCTATATGCCAGGAAATAGCTTCTCCTTCGCGGTCAGGGTCAGTTGCAAGATATATTTTATCTGAATGTTCCGCTTCTGTTTTAAGCTTTTTTATAAGCTCACTTTTCCCCTTTATAAGCTGATATTTAGGTGCAAATGAATTTTCAATATCTACTCCTAATGTTTTCTCGGGCAAATCTCTTAAATGTCCCATAGAAGCCATTACACTGAAGCTTTCACCTAAATATTTTTCAATTGTTTTAGCTTTTGCAGGTGATTCCACTATAACTAATTTTTTTGACAATTTGTACACCTCTTTAAATATTTAACATAAATTTGTTTCCGATTACGGATTTGACAACACCCTTTATTTCAAGCATTGTAAGTGAGGACAGTATATAGTTCATTGGTATATCTGTTCCGGAAGCAAGATCGTCCGCCGTCTGAAGCTCCGTTCCGCAAAGCTCTGCAACCTTTCTTTCCATAGATGTAAGGTCAGTAAAGGAATCAAGAAATTTAACCTTTAGTGCTTCATCATTTTTTTCGGGCTCCTGACATCTTCTTATTTCATTTATACTTGCATATTGTCCTCTGTATTCTTCCAATATATCAGAAGCACTTGTTACAAGCTTGGCACCGGTCTGTATAAGACGGTTAGAACCTACACCTTTTTCGTTATCAACTATATTAGGAACAGCAAATATATCTCTTCCTTGTTCCAAAGCAATATCAGCAGTAATCAAAGCACCGCTTATCTCAGGTGCTTCAGCTATCAGAACTCCCGAAGAAAGACCGCTTATTATTCTGTTTCGTTCCGGGAAGCTGGATGGATATGTTATAGCTCCCGGCGGATATTCCGAAATAATACTGCCGTTATATAACATATATTCGTAAAGATATCTGTTACATACCGGATAAATACGGTCAATTGCTGTACCAAGTACTGCAAGAGTTGGCTTATTAATACTTTTCGCACCGTCATGGGCAGCGCCGTCAATCCCCTCTGCCATACCACTTACTACCAGAACACCGTTATAGGCAAGGTCTCTTGAAAGTTCATAAGCACATTTAAGTCCATAGGCAGATGGTTTCCTTGTTCCTACTACCGAAATACAAAGCAGGTCATTGAGTGCCATTTTCAGTCCGCGGTGATACAATACAAGCGGAAAAGCGGGAATATTTTTAAGCGCCTCGGGATAGTCCTTATCAGCATAACAAATTATATTATAATTGTTCTTCATGCATTTTTCAACAATTATTTTTGCAGGGTCAAGATCCTTATCCATTAATTTTCTGAAACTTATCTTGTTTATGTAAGGGAAAAGCATCAACTGTTCTTCTGTCATATTATATATCAATTCAGGGTCAGGAACCTCACTTAAAAGCTCTCTTATCGCCCTGTTTGCCGGCGTTGTTTTAAGTGCCAACCACACCCAGTAAAGTGTTTTATTCATTTGTTTTTCCCCTTTTTGTTCCATTTCTTAAAACTATATATGCAATTACCCCAAAAATTCCTGACACCAATCCTATTATCTGAGATATTCTCAATCCCATAAACATAAGACTGTCCGTTCTCAAGCCTTCAATAATCATTCTTCCTAAGCCATACCATATTATATATAAGGTAAAAATCTGTCCGTCAAATTTTTTCTTTTTAGACAGAATGTGAAGGAATATTATTCCCGTAAGATTCCATAAGCTCTCATAAAGAAATGTAGGATGCACGGGTAGTTCGGGATTAACATTAACACCGCTTTCCTTCAAAACCATAAGATACTCTTTTATTTTATCCCCTGTCATTCCCCAGGGAAGAGTTGTGTTTGAGCCAAAGGCTTCCTGATTAAAGAAGTTACCCCATCTGCCCATTGACTGACCGATGAGCAGACCGATAACACAAATATCAAAAACCTTAAGAACATTTATTTTTTTTACCTTTAAATATATAAGAACTGAAAGAACGGAAAAAATAATTGCACCGTATATGGCAAGTCCGCCGTTTCTTATGGCAAGAATTTCATCCGGATGACTTATAAAATATTCAAGATTAAATACAACATAATAAAGTCTTGCTCCGATTACCCCCGAGGGAATCCCCCAAAGAAGAATATCAATAAAGGTTTCGGAAGAAATCCCCTGCCTTTTCCCCACATAAGAGCAATATAAATAAGCAAATATTATTCCCGATGTTATACAAAGCGCATACCAGTATATATCAAAACCAAAAACAGAAAAAGCGACACGTTCTATATTAAAAGAAAGACCAAGATGCGGAAAGCTTATATTATTCATACAACTACTCCTGTTCTGCCGGATTTACTATACTTATTACAAAAAACTCTTCATTAAAGAGCTTATCAAATCTTTCTTTAACATCCTCTAAGGTTACCTCGGGATAAACTTCCAGAAAATCAAAAAGTCCAACCCCGAGAAAATAATTTCCGCCAAAGATATTACCTAATGATTCAATATTATTAAAGGACTTAATATATTTACCGTAAAGAAATTTTTTTGCTCTTTCAAACGCTTCCTTTTTAAAGCCTTCTTTCTTAATACGCTTTACCTCTTCAAATATACATTCTCTTACCTTGTAAGGGTCTTTTGCTTCCCCTGCAAACTGAATGAAACCGTAATCACGGTTAACCGTTACATCATCATAGAAGGTGTCATTGATAATTCCTGCTTCATACATTTTTTTATAAAGAGGTGTCCCCTCGGATGAAAACATTTTCATTATTATTGAAGTTACAAGATTTCTTTTCGCAAGTTCTTTTCCCGAAACAAATTCTTGGTTATCCTTATATCCCATTGAAAAAACAGGCATGGAAACAGATAATGTATCGGTAATTTCATTCTGAGCAACCGCTTTTGGCTCGGTATATTCTTTTAATATAGCCTTAAAATCATTTTCTTTAACAGGTACATTTTCATCTAAAATATCATCAAGTTTATCAAGTTCTATATCTCCTGTCACAAAAAGAACCATATTCTGCGGATGATAGAATATATTATAACAATAGTAAAGCAAATCTTTATTTATTTCGGAAATAGATTCGACAGTACCTGCTATGTCTCTTCTTACAGGATGGATATTATACATAGCTTTAAGCATATTGAACATAACACGCCAGTCCGAATCATCATCGTACATTCTTATTTCCTGACCGATAATTCCCTGTTCTTTTTCAACATTTTCATCAGTAAAATATGGTGAAAAAACATAGTCAAGAAGATGAGCCAGGCTTTCATAAAAACAGTCGGTTGACTGAAACAGATAAGAGGTATTGTTAAAGGATGTAAATGCATTGGCATTTGCACCATATACCGAAAATTTATCAAATGCGTTACTTCCGTCAGGTTGTTCAAACATTTTATGTTCTAAAAAATGTGCGATACCGTCAGGAATTTCCACAAATTCATTTTCAGGGTTATCTTTAAAGCATACATCGTTTGAGCCGTATTTAACCGAGATGATTCCGTAATACTTTGAATAACCTTTTTTGGGAAGTGCATACACGCTAAGCCCTGATTTATGGATGCCCTTATAAAGAGTCTCACCGAGAAAATCATTTTTATATTCAGTAAAATTCATTATTTTGCACCTCCTGTAAGATAATAAACTGTATCCAATTTAACAGATTTTGCGACCTTCATTATATCCTCTTTTGTTACGCTGTTTATTTTTTCTATATATTCGTCAATTTCAATAATTTCACCTTTAACGAGTCCGTTCAGAATATAGTTTTCATAAGAAAACAAGCTGTCATTTAAAGACTTCAGGCTGTTTATTACAGATTTTTTCGAAGCTTCAAGTTCTTCATCGGTAATATTTCCGTCACATACATCCTTAAGCTGAACAAGTATTTCATCATAAGCCTTTTTGAAGTTTTCAAATTCCACACCCGAATTAACCTTCATAATACCCTTGAAGGAGTCAACTCTTGAATATGCATAATAACAAAGACTTAATTTTTCTCTTACATTATTAAAAAGCTTTGAATGAGCCCCGGAACCGAAAACGCTGTTAAATACAGACAAAGCATAACGGTCATCAGTATTATAGGTAAAACCCATACTTATTTTCCCCTGATTTACATCAAAGGATTCTTTTACCTCATTAACTGCATCTGCTTCTTTTTTCATATCACACCATGGATATGATACATCTTTATCTTTAAAGTCAATTTCCGCTATTTTCGTTTTGAAATATTCTATATCCACATTCCCCATAACAAAAATTTCCACTCTGGAATTTTCAAGAATTTCAAGATAGCGATTATAGAGAGCATCAGGGGTTATCTTCTCAACAAGCTCTTTTTTTCCGTATTCAAAAACAGCATAATTGTCCCCTTTGCACATTTCCTCTGTGCATCGATGATTTGCATATTCTTTTTTATCATTTATAAGTGAGTCTATATAATCAATAAGATTTTTCTTTTCTCTTTCGATATACTCACAATTGAATTTTCCATTTTCCAAAAGAGGATTAAACAGCATATCGTATACAAATTTCCAGACATTATCAAGATAGTCCTTTTCATCAACATAAGAGGGAGATAAAAATTCATAACTTAAGCCTATAATCTGATCTTCGCCTTTTTTTCTTATACTACAGTCAAAAAGTCCCCCGTAAAGAGTTTCAAGAGCATTTGAAACAGCAGTCATATCAGGATAATTTTTACTGCCGGCCTTAAGCACATAAGGAAGAAGAGAATTTTCGGAAGCTGTTTCCTCCTTAAGCTCATTATGAAAATAAAAGCTAACAGTGAAGGTTTTAAATTTTTTATTTTCGTCCGTAATTAAGTTTACACGGTTATTTATTTTTGAAATATTCATTTACTTTACATCCTTTCTGCTGATAACAGTAAATACAATGGGTGCTCCAAGGCTTACCCAAAAACCGATTAATAGATATTTTAACCAGCCTGACAGTAAAATATATATAAGGGCGACTCCGATTACTCCTACTATAAAATTTACCGTTTTTAGAATTTTATCCGTCGGAATTTTATATCCTATATATTTTCCCTCTGCAATCAGTCCTGTTAAAAAACCGAAATATACCATAGTTATTTTCAGGCTGTCATCATCTCCAAAAAAGAAGATTCCGATAAAACCAAGTATCAGAAAGATATATCCCAACCAGTATTTTTTACTTTCACATATACGGTCAATTGCAATTCCCAAAATCCATACAAGTATTCCGCCGATTACAAGACCCGTAATAACATCAAAAATACTGTGAACACCCAGATATACGCGGGAAATTCCCACAAGAAGCATAAGGATAATACCCGCCACAAGCCCTTTTATATTTTTAAAGGTTCTGTAAAATGAAAAAGCAAGTCCCGATGCCATCTGGGAATGATTACTGGGAAATGAATATCCGTAGCCGTATTTTAAATCCTTATTTATAATCTGTCCATTTTTTACATAAGGACGCTCTACCTTAAATATATCCTTTACAATAAAGTTAATCATCATACTGTTTAAAAGAATAAAACCGATTTTAAGACCTTTTTCTTTGTTTACACACCAATATACAAAGCAAAGAATCAACACAAGAGGAATATCAGTTATAATATAAGATATACAAAGAAAGAACATATCAAGAAACGGATTTGCTATATTTTGAAAAAATAGATTAGCACTAAGCATACTTGTCCTCCATAAGCAGATGCCTTAAATTTGTTAATTTTAAATATTTCCAATTATTATACCACAGAGGAAAAATTTTTTAAAGAGTTTTCTTAAAAAATATTTTCGCGATTTTTGAAAAATAATGCTTTGAAAATGTCATTATATATGATATAATGAAAAAAGATATGAAAAAGGGGTACTGATGATGATTAATTACGGATTTGATAATGACAAATATCTTAAAACTCAATCAGAGCAGATAAGAAAAAGAATTGACCAGTTCGGAGGTAAGCTTTACCTTGAATTCGGAGGTAAGCTTTTTGATGATTTCCATGCGTCTCGTGTTCTGCCCGGGTTTGAGCCGGACAGTAAGATGAGAATGCTTCAACAGCTTAAAACCGATGTAGAAATAGTTATTGTTATCAATGCTACCGATATTGAAAAAAACAAAATAAGAAGCGATCTCGGAATAGCTTATAACGATGACGTTTTAAGACTTATTGATATTTTTTCCGACCTTGAATTATATGTTGGAAGCGTCGTTATAACAAGATATAACGGTCAGGCAGCTGCCGACGATTTTATAAGAAGACTTGATAAGCTTGGTGTTAAATGCTATAAGCATTACACAATTGCAGGATACCCCTCAGATATTCCTCATATCGTAAGTGATGACGGTCTCGGGAAAAATGATTATATAAAAACAGATAGACCTTTGGTGGTTGTTACTGCTCCGGGGCCCGGCAGCGGCAAGATGGCAACCTGCCTAAGTCAGCTTTATCACGATTATAAAATGGGAATAAAATCAGGATATGCAAAATTCGAAACATTTCCCGTGTGGAATCTTCCTCTTAAGCATCCAGTAAATCTGGCATACGAGGCTGCTACCTCGGATTTGAATGATGTTAATATGATTGACCCCTTCCATCTTGAAAATTACGGTACAATTGCAGTTAACTACAACAGAGATGTTGAAATTTTCCCTGTTTTAAGTACAATTTTCGAAAAAATTCAGGGAACCTGTCCGTACAAATCACCCACCGATATGGGTGTTAATATGGCGGGTAACTGTATTATTGACGATGATGCCTGCAAAAATGCTTCAAGAATGGAAATTATAAGACGTTATTACACAGCAAAGGTTAATCAGTTAAAAGGTGATAACAATGAAGTTCAGGTAAGCAAACTTGAAATTCTTATGAATCAGGCAGGGGTAACCACTGAATATCACCCCGCTGTCTCAGTAGCTCTTTCCAAAGCTAAAGAAACAGGAATGCCTGCAGGCGCTATGGTATTACCGGACGGAAGTATTATTACAGGCAAAACATCAAGCACGCTTGGTGCCGCATCTGCACTTATTCTTAATGCACTTAAATACTTAGGAAATATCGATACAGAGCTTGAACTTATTTCCTCTGAGGTACTTGAGCCTATATGCGAGCTTAAAACAAACTATTTAAAGCATAAAAATCCAAGACTTCATACAGATGAGGTACTGCTTGCTCTTACCATTTCAGCGCTTACCGACCCTATAGCAAAGTCGGCCAAGGAACAGCTTGCAAATCTTAAGGGCAGCGATGCACATTTTTCTGTAATTATAAGCGAAGAGGATGAAAAGATTTTAAAAAGACTTGGTATAAACGTAAGTTACGAAGCTTTATATGAAAATAAAGGATTATATCATAAATAGGAGATAAAAATGAAGCTGTTAATTGCATCAGATATACACGGCTCGGCATATTATACCGAGAGGCTTATGGAGGCTGTAAAAAAAGAAAATCCAGATAAAGTAATTCTTCTCGGAGATTTACTCTATCACGGTCCGCGAAACGACCTTCCGAAAGACTATGCTCCAAAAAAGGTTATTGAAATTCTAAACGGGCTTAAAGACAAGCTTATATGTGTAAGAGGAAACTGTGACACTGAGGTTGACCAGATGGTGTTATCTTTTCCGATACTGTCGGATTATTCTTCGGTTTTCCTTGATGGATATTCAATATATTTATCTCACGGACACATTTATAACAAGGAAAATCCTTTACCTTTAACCGAGGGAGATATATTTATAAGCGGTCATACTCATATACCCGTTAAAGAAATTAAAGACGGTATTTTGTATCTTAACCCGGGAAGCATATCTATCCCCAAGGAAAATTCTTACCATTCATACATGGTGTATGAAAACGGAAGATTTATCTGGAAAAATTTATCTCAAGAACAATATATGGAAACTACAATATAGGTGATTAATTATGAATTTTTTTGATACTGATGTGCAGGAGCTTAAATACAATGTCTTAAAAGAGGTGGCAAAGCTTGCTTATAATGACGAACTTACAAGCGGAAAGCTTCTTGACATTCCCGAAATAATAGTTCCGGACGGCGATGCTAAAATGCGTTGTTGTATATATAAAGAAAGAGCTATCGTCAATGAGAGAATAAAGCTTGCTCTTGGCGGAGACCCTGAAACCTCAAATATGGTTGAGGTTTTAAAAATAGCCTGTGATGAATGTCCTGTCAACGGTATTCAGGTTACAGATTCCTGCAGAGGATGCATAGCTCACCGTTGTCAGAATGCTTGTCCTAAGGATGCTATTACAATTGTTAACAGAAAAGCTGTGATTGACAAATCAAAATGTATTGAATGCGGAAAATGTCTGGCGGCATGTCCCTACTCTGCTATTACCAAAAATGTAAGGCCCTGTGTTAAAGCCTGTGTGCCTAAAGCTATATCTATTAATCAGACAAATCATAAGGCTATTATAAATGAAGAGAAATGTATTTCCTGCGGTGCTTGTGTTTACCAGTGTCCGTTCGGAGCTATTGTTGATAAATCCTTTATTACTGACGCTATAAAAATAATAAAGGAATCCCAAAATAATACAAAATACAAGGTATACGCGGTTATTGCCCCCTCCCTTGCAAGTCAATATTCGGGAATTTCCGAAATAACTATGGGTAAGGTTGTATCTGCAATAAAGAAATTAGGCTTTTATAATGTAGTTGAGGCGGCTCAGGGAGCAGATGTTACGGCATATCTCGAGGCAAAGGAATTATCTGAAAAAGGATTTCTTACCTCCTCCTGCTGTCCGGCATTTGTAGGATATATAGAAAAGCATTTCCCAAAAATAAAGGAAAATGTTTCTCACAATCTGTCGCCAATGGCACAGATTTCAAAAATAATAAAGGAAAATGACCCTGAAGCCAAAACAATCTTCATCGGTCCTTGTATAGCAAAAAAAGCAGAAACAAAGAAAGAATCGGTTGCCCCCTTCGTTGACTGCACAATAACCTTTGAGGAAATGCAGGCTATGTTTGATTCGCTGGGAATTGAACTTGCAGAGCTTGAAGAAAGTACACTTGATAACGCTTCCTATTTTGGAAGAATTTTTGCACATTGCGGCGGATTATCCGAAGCTGTTAACCAGGCACTTAAGGAACACGGTATATCCGAAGAAGACTTTAAATGTGTTCCCGTATCCTGTAATGGTATCAACGATTGTAAGACTACCTTACTGAAAGCTTCAAAAGGAATTCTTTCGGAGAATTTTATTGAAGGTATGATTTGTAACGGCGGATGTATAGGCGGTCCGGCTTGTCTTTCACACAGTCCTAAGGATTTATCCTTGATTAAAAGCTATGGAAAACAGGCTATGGACAAAACAATCAAAGCCTCTATTTCTGCACTTAACAGTGAAGATATTGATAAAATCAACAAATAAAAAAAGGGGGATGTTTAAAAAGTCAAACTTTTTAAACATCCCCCAATATCGTTCTAAGGAGATTGGAAAAAAGCTTCAGAATGGATAAACTTAGCCAAAATCTTTGATTTTGGGTTACCCGAAGGCAAGGTGTCTTAACAAACACCAAAATCCGTCTTAAACCTTTAAAAATCGGATTCTTTTGCGTTGTCGTCTTTGCCATACCCACCCCGTATTGTCAAAAGCCTTTCGCCTTAAATAATCTCAATTTTTAAAGGCTTAAGGTTCGTTTGTATTTCAAAAAAATGTTATCTTGAAACGGGTTTAGGTGTCTGTTAAGACACCTAAAGTACGTCGAGTGGCTAAGTTTATTCATAACCAAAAACTTAAATTTTAAAGATTTTTCTAAAATCTTTACCTTTTTAATGGTTAATTTGATAAATATCTTTATCGAAACTACTCAAATATCTTGTTTTTGGTGGTCTGGAGTTTTTTAACATCTCCTTTTTGCTATATAAAAAGTCCAAACAATATCGGAATCGTGATTACTGCAAGAATATCTGAAATAAGAGCCATACTTGCACCTGTTTTAGTATCCTGGCCATAAGCGGCAGGAAAAACAATTCCGTTAAGTCCAAAGGGCATTGCTGTGGTACAAAGAGCAATCATAACAGTGATTTCATCAATTCTTAAGCCTTTCATTATTAAAACAACCACAACAGGAATGAAAATAAGTCTTACTAACGAGGCAATAAAAATCCTGAAATTTTTTATAATTTCCAAAACATTATATTTGGCTATAATAAACCCTGTCATAATCATTGCCAAAGGACCCATTGTACTTGCAATTCCTCCAAGTGCTCCGCTTAGGCACTCGGGAGCCGAACACCGTATGGTTTAAAATTAGAAATTTCGCTTAATACTGCAGAAATCCCTGTGAATATACGAAAGTATAATTCTTGAAATTACTTTGTCTTAAACAAAATTTCTTAATTTTAAACTCTTCGACCTTAAACGCAGGAAAATTTCTAAGAATTTCAATGCGAAGGACGAAGTCAGGCTGTCGCCTTACGAGGACGCCAAATTGAAAAGATTAAAATTTAACAAGTTTAAGGCATATGGGGTTCAACTCCCGAGTGCCTAAGCAGATGCGTTAGTATCCGAACCCGTTTCTTGTCGGATTTTTTCGCCCCTGCGTCGTTAAAATACTCGCAAATATGTTAATATTCACTGCGTTTTTGCCTAGCCGTCAAGTTATCCGACAGCTAACATAAAAAACATACGGTTGCTTTTGTGTAATCCAGTAAAGATTTAGTTTCCAAAAGAAGCTGACAGCCTCTTACACCTGCGCTTACAGTTATTTTTCCAAATTCGGCGCATGACATATCAATAAATACAGGATAATTCTTTTTCATCCCAACAGGTGAACAACCGCCTCTTATATACCCTGTTAATCCAAGTAAATCCTTCACTGCGACCATCTCTATTTTTTTATTTCCTGTAACCTTTGCCGCTTGTTTCAAATCAATGGATTTATCAACAGGGATACACATAACAATCACGCCTGTTTTATCCCCTTTTGCAACTAATGTTTTAAATACCATATCACATGGAAGTCCAACCTTTGCAGCAATGGAAACTCCGCTCAAGTCGTTTTCATCAACCTCATAAAGCAAAGCTTCATATTTTATCTTTGCTTTATCAAGCATTCGCATAGCATTTGTCTTTACCAATTTTAAAACCTCTTTTATAAATCAACACCTAAAATATTTTTTGCTAAAATTCCCACGCCGAATGAGATTACGGCAACACCGATTGAGATTAGTGACATTTCAAGAAATCTCGGACGAAATTTTTCACCTTTTGCAACCGAAATATAATATGTAAACCCTGCAATAATCACAATTACTGTTGCAATCATCAAAAACAAAGCTAATATAAACTGACTGTTTGACAAAAGAAGATAAGGAAGTATCAGAAGTGCAACGGTAACAAGATACGCAACACCCGTATAACAGCAGGATTTAAAAGCGTCATCTTTCCCCTCACTCTTTGCCGCAAGAAACTCACTTGAAGCCATAGAAAGAGTTGCAGAAATTCCTAGAATAAGACCCGAAAGAGCAATAAGACGGGTATTCTGCATTGCAAAGGTAAAACCTGCAAGTGAGCCTGTAAGCTCCACAAGTGCATCATTCATACCAAGTACCATACTGCCAACATATTGAAGGCTTTCCTCATCAAGCATCTCAAGAAGTGCCTTTTCGTGTTCCTCCTCCTGATGTCGGATTGCAACACTTTCTTCAATTTCATCTTTTAACAGTTCATATTCTTTTTGTGCAAGTTCCTCACCGTTTTCCATAAGCTTTACGGCAAAGGTAAAGCCGAGAATTCTTGCAATAAGCTTATATTTAAGTATCTTCCCCTTTTGAGGTTTCATTTCAATACCGGTATATTTTTTCCATATTTCATAATGAGCCTTTTCCTCATCTGCCAGTCTTCTTAAGGTCTGTTTATTTTGTTCCCCCTTGGCAAACTTTGCAATTTCTCTGTATATCACACTCTCAGTAAGCTCGTTTTGTTGCATTTTTTTAACAATCTCCAACGCTCGTGGTGCTATAGCAACCATTTTAATCCCCCCTAATTATAAATCTACTCTGTTTTTAATTTCTCCTCCGAAATAAGCCTTTGCATTTTCTATCATAATTTTAAAGCATCTTTCCCTCGCCTCTTTGGCTCCCCATGCCATATGCGGAGTAAAGCATACATTTTTTAAACTTCTTATTCTGTAATACGGACAGTCTTTAGTAAATGGTTCTTTAGAATAAACATCCGAGCCAAAGCCGGAAATTTCTCCCTTTTCAACCGCCTCGCACATTGCTTCTTCATCAATAACTGCACCTCTTGCAGTATTTACAACAATAACATTCTTTTTTAGAAGTTTAATTTTATCACGGCTCAAAAGCCCTTTGGTTTCCTCGGACAAAGGAATATGAATAGTTATAATATCGCTTTCCTTTAAAAGAGTATCAAGGTCTACACAATTAACCCCATCAATTTTATTACGTTTATAAGCCATTATATTACAGCCTAAAGCACTGGCAATTTCACCAACCTTAGAACCAATTCCTCCATAGCCGATAATTCCCCATGTTTTACCCAAAAGCTCATTATATACAGGCTTTAAAATATTTGCTCCTGTTCCATTTGAATATACACCTGATTTTGTATATTCAAGATATTCACTTGTATGATTAGCAAGGTAAAGAACCGCTCCCACGGTTACCTGAGCCACGCTATATACAGAATACCCCGGAACATTACAAACCGCAATATTATTTTCTCTGCAAAAGCTTATATCGATATTATCATAGCCTGTTGCAGCCTCGCAGATAAGCTTAAGGTTTTGTGCATTCTTAAGATTATCTTTATTTAATTTTGCCTTGTTGACAAAAACCACATCAGCATTCTTAATTCTTTCCTCTATTTCATCAGGCGCTGTACTGTCATAAGCGATAACCTCTCCAAGCTCACTTGCTCCTTTTATATCAAGGTCATCCCCCAATGTAAGACGGTCTAAAACTACAATTTTCATTTAAAACACCTCTTTTGTGATTATAGCAGATTTTTCCTTAGTTGTAAATATAAAAAGTTGATGCTTTGTTATAATAAAAAACATCTCATTTTTAATAAACATCAATAATAAATTTATAACTTGCATAATTAAAAAAAGGTTGCATAGCAACCTTTTGGGTTTGGCGGAGATGTAGGGATTTGAACCCTAGCGCCGGCAGAACCGACCTACCGGATTTCGAATCCGGACCCTTCAGCCACTTGGGTACATCTCCATATATAAAGAAGCTCTTTTTAAAAGCTTCTTATGTATTATATCAACAATTAATTAAAAAAACAAGTAGAATTTTAAAATTCTATCAATTCACTTCTTTCGTCTCTTGAGGCAACCCATAAAAGCAGGTCTTTTCCTGTTTTTATTCCCTGTTCTTTCATTTTTAAATCTGTTACCTTAAATGCAAGTTCAGGCGTATTTGCTTCACCGCTTAAGTGGCCAAGCATCAGTCTTTTTAATCCCTCACATGCTAATTCGCTTGAAAAATTACTTGATACCTCATTTGAAAGATGCCCTTTATTTCCAAGAATTCTTTGTTTTATATGCTCGGGTCTGTAACAATTCTTAAGCATTGTAACATCGTGGTTAGACTCAAAAAATAAAAAGTCCTTCCCCATAATTTTTTCTTTAAAGCCATTTTCTATACAACCTATATCAGTAGCATAGGAAGCACTTTTATTTCCGAAGAAAAAGTTAAAGCCCATTGAACCGTTTGTATCGTGAGGAGTTTTAAATGCACATACATCAATATCCCCCACCGAAAAT
The DNA here is from genome assembly GCA_045658425.1 of Clostridia bacterium. Taxonomy (GTDB): domain Bacteria; phylum Bacillota; class Clostridia; order UMGS1840; family HGM11507; genus SIG450. Next base: position 17,095 of record JAZOVB010000184.1, read on the forward strand.
CCCTGCATCTCAGGAATAATAATACGCCTATCCTTAGCCATATTAATCCCTTTATCAAATATTTCTTCATGAGTGCCATAGGAGGCATACACAGGAATATCTGTATATTTAATAAGCATTGAAAGTGCATTTATATGGTCAACATGAGAGTGGGTTATAAAAAGACCGTTAATTTCATCGGTATTAATATCAACTTCATCAAGGCCGCTTTTTATCTGCTTCATTGACCCGCCGCAATCTATTAATATTTTAGTATTTTTATATTTGAACACAGAAGCATTGCGACTGCTTCCTGAAAACAAAGAAACAAAATTAACCATTATACTTTAATTCTTTCTATATTGCCGCCAAGAGCACGGATTTTATCAATGAGATTTTCATAACCTCTGTCGATATGCTCTATTTCGCTTATATAAGTTTCACCATTAGCACAAAGACCCGCAATAACCAAAGCTGCACCTGCTCTTAAATCAGAGGTTACAACTCTTGCGCCCGAAAGTTCACGGACACCTGTTATCGTAGCTTCCTTACCGTCAACTCTTATATTGGCACCCATTTTTTCAAGCTCTTTGGCATACTGAAATCTTTCGCCCATTACAGTTTCAACAACATGGCTTACCCCATCTGAAACACAAAGGAGTGCAGACATTATAGCCTGCATATCAGTGGGAAATCCGGGGTAAGGACTTGTAGTAATATTTGTACTTTTTACAGAACCTTTTTTATACACACGGATAGCGCCGGGATATTCCTCAACGCCTACTCCCATAATAGACAATGTATTGGTAACTGCATCCATATGTTCTTTAACTATATTTTTAACGATTACATCGCCGCCTGTGGCAGCAGCCATTACCATGTAAGTACCAGCTTCTATCTGGTCGGGAATAATTTCACAATTAGCCCCTCTGAGTGAAGCAACACCTGTAATGGTTATTTCATCAGTACCTGCATTCTTAATTTTTGCACCCATCTGAATTAGAAAATTGGCAACTGCAGTTACATGAGGTTCACGGGCAGCATTTCTTATTACAGTTGTTCCCTCTGCCTTTACCGCCGCCATCATAATATTTATAGTTGCACCAACCGAGGGAAATTCAAGAATTATTTCATTTCCTTTTAACTCTGATGCTTCAATGGTAATTTCACCCGTTGTATAATTATGGGCGGTAAGCTTTGCTCCAAGCGACTCAAAGCCCTGAATATGATAATTTATACCCGCAATTCCCTTTTGTCTGTTACCCAGTGGGCAACCGCCGGGATATGCAGTTGATACTTTTCCGTATTTACCAAGCATAGCTCCCATAAAGTAATAGGAAGCTCTTAATTTACGGACAAGCTCTGTATCACATTGAACCATATTGATTTTTGTACAGTCAATTCTGACTGTATCATCATCAAGCATTTCAACAGTAGCCCCTAATCTTCTTAGTATTTCAAGTTCAACATTTATATCGGTAATATCGGGAATTTTATCTACTATGCAAGGTCCGTCTGCCAGAACACAGGCAGGAATAATAGCCACAGCCGCATTTTTTGCAGGACTGACAACAACTTCACCGGTTAAAGGAGTTCCGCCGATAATTTTAAATTTATCCATTTTTACCCCCTGAAATCTTTTGTTTATATCTAAAAGAAAGAAATTTTATAAAAAAAACGGAAATTTTTACATTTCCGCTACTGGTGGGCGCAATAGGGATCGAACCTATGACCTCCTGCTTGTAAGGCAGATGCTCTCCCAGCTGAGCTATGCGCCCTTATATTATTTATTATATTAAAATATTACCATAAAACTAACATAAAGTCAATAGGAATTTAGTTTATTATCAGGAAAAAATCTTTTCAAAAGAAACTTCAGTTACGAAATACACTTAGCAAAAATAATTCTGTATTCACAAACACAAAATCACAAAAGAACGAAGAAAAACAATTAAAAGGATATAAGTACAAAAAACGACAACTTTCAATAAAGAAAATTGCCCTTTTATTTTGAAAAAACCGAATGGTTCAGATACCAGGTTTATTAGTGATATTCGGGCTTCGTTGAAGTTATATTAGTGCAGTAAGACTACCTTTACTTCTTCCTTATCCACTATTATGAACGAAGAGAATAACAAGGTTCTCCAAAACATAGAAATCTTTGATTTCGTAATGTTTTGTGAGATTCTTATTACTTATTACTTCCCAAAAAATCCATACTCAAATATTTTCAAGGAATAGTGAAGAGTGAATAAGTAATAAGTAAAAAACCCGCACACTATCGTGTACGGATTTTTTGGTAGCGGCGAGTGGACTTGAACCACCGACCGTACGGGTATGAACCGTATGCTCTAGCCAACTGAGCTACACCGCCAAATACTCAAGTATTATAATACGAAAAAAACTTTTTGTCAATACCTTTTTTATATTTTTTTATCTTTTCTGTAGTTTTAGTTAATTATTGAATTTTTATACCCTCTATGATACAATATAATATATATATCTAAAATGGGGTGTTTTAATGTCAGACACATCTGCTAAAGATAAATACAAATTAATGACTGAGTCTCCTGTTGAACCTCTTATTTTAAAATTGTCAGTTCCCACAATTATCAGCATGCTGGTTTCTTCCTTCTACAATATGGCAGATACCTACTTTGTGGGTAAGGTTTCAACCGAGGCAACCGCTGCCGTTGGAGTTGTGTTTTCTCTTATGGCTATTATTCAGGCTATCGGTTTTTATTTCGGGCACGGTTCGGGAAACTATGTTTCAAGACAGCTTGGTAAGAAAAATGTTGAAAAAGCAGATTATATGGCTTCTACCGCCTTTTTCTCAACCTTTTTTGTGGGAATTTTACTTTTAATTACAGGCAGTATTTTTGTAAGACCCCTTGCTGTTCTTTTAGGTGCTACACCTACTATTTTAAACGATGTTATTGATTATATGCAGATTATTCTTATCGGTGCACCGTTTACAATGAGCTCATTTGTACTTAATAATCAGTTAAGATACCAAGGAAATGCAGTTTATGCCATGGCAGGAATTGTTACCGGTGCAGTTTTAAATATAGGACTTGACCCGCTGTTCATATTTGTTTTTGAAATGGGTGTAAAAGGAGCGGCACTTGCTACCATTATAAGTCAGTTCCTCAGCTTTATACTGCTCTTGGTTGGCATGAACAAAGGAAGTATTATAAAGCTTTCCATTAAGAAATTTAAATTTGATTTCTATTATCAGATACAGATTTTCAAAGGCGGTCTTCCCTCTCTTTTAAGACAGGGACTTGCAAGTGTTTCTACCATGCTTTTAAACCATGTTGCAGGGGGATACAGTGATGCGGCGATTGCAGGAATTTCTGTTGTAACAAGAGTTTCCATGTTTGCAAACTCAGCGCTTATAGGCTTCGGACAAGGCTTCCAGCCTGTTGTGGGTTTTAACTACGGAGCAAAGCTTTATGACAGGGTTAAAAAATCTTTTTGGTTCTGCGTAAAAGTGGCATTGGGCTTTTTGATTACAATTTCTGTATTCGGCTTTATTTTCTCGGAAAGTATAATTTCAGCGTTCAGAAATGACCCCGAGGTTATAAAGGTGGGTTCATTTACCTTAAGAGCCTACGCAGTAGCCTTTCCTTTGAATTCCATTATAGTTATGTCAAATATGCTGTTTCAGTCTTCGGGAAAAACTATCCCTGCATCGCTTATGGCATCTGCCCGTCAAGGTTTGTTTTTAATACCCGTAATATTTATAATGAATCATTTTTTTGGATTAACAGGCTTACAACTTGCACAATGTATTACTGACTATTGCTCGTTTTTCCTTGCAATACCTTTACTTATAAACTATTTAAAAAAACTTTAGGAGATTTTTATGGAAAACTTAACAGATATTTCGGTCATAAAAAAAATATGTGCCAGATACGGTTTCAAATTTAAAAAAGGTTTCGGTCAGAACTTCCTTTGCGATGAAGATATTGTAAATGAGATTATATATGGCTCGGGAATTGATAAAGATACCGATGTTATAGAAATAGGGCCGGGATTCGGAAGTCTTACTCAGTCGCTTTTAAAATATGCCAAATCGGTTACATCGATTGAAATAGACTCTTCTCTTATTCCCGTTCTTACCGATTTATTCGGTCAGGAGGAGCATTTCAATTTAATAAATGAAGATGTATTAAAGCTTGATTTAAATGATATTATAAAAAGTGACAACACGGTTCTTGTAGCCAATCTTCCTTATTATATCACAACTCCTATTCTTACCTACTTGCTTGAAGGAAGGTTTAATTTAAAAAGTGTTACTGTTATGGTACAAAAAGAAGTTGCAGACCGAATGGTTGCCCTGCCCGGCTCCAAGGATTACGGTGCTATTACCTGTCTTATTGACTACTATTCAGATAGTGAAATCATAGTCGATGTACCAAAGGAATGTTTTATCCCTGCACCGAATGTAAATTCTGCAGTTGTAAAGCTTAATATTCTTGATGAACCAAAGGCTAAGCCGACAAACGAAAAAAATATGTTCAAGCTTATAAAGGCATCCTTTAACCAAAGAAGAAAGACATTTTTAAATGGTGTTTCCAACAGTTCGGTTACCGATAAAAGCAAAGCAGAGCTTGAGGAAATTTTAATTCAGTCGGGCTATGACGGTAATTTAAGAGGCGAAACTTTATCGGTTGAAGAATTTGCCGTACTTTCAGATAAGATTTTTTAAGAGGTTATTATGAAAAAAGCACTTATTGCCATGAGTGGCGGAGTGGACAGCTCTGTTGCTGCATATCTTATAAAAAAACAAGGATATTATACCGAAGGGATTACACTTAAACTATGCTCATTTAATGATGATGATGAGCCCACTTGCTGTACTTCAAAGGATATTGAGGATGCAAAAGAGGTATGTGAAAAGCTTGATATTCCTCACCGAGTTATAAATTTTACTGATAATTTCAACAAAAAGGTTATTGATAAATTTGTTAATACATATATCGAGGGCGGAACTCCCAACCCTTGTGTTGACTGTAACCGCTATATAAAATTCTCAAAGCTTTTTGAAATTGCAGAAAAAGAGGGTTTTGATTTCGTGGTCACAGGGCATTATGCAAGAGTTGAATTTGATAAAAAAACAAATCGCTTTTCTCTGAAAAAAGGAACAGATGAAAGCAAGGACCAAAGCTATGTTTTATATTCCCTTACCGAAAGGCAATTATCAAAAATACTGTTTCCTTTAGGCGATATGACAAAGGATGAAATAAGAAAAATTGCAGAACAAGGGGGGCTTATAAATGCAGACAAGCCTGACAGTCAGGATATATGCTTTGTTAAAGACGGAAAATATGGTCAATTCATCGAGAAATATACAGGCAAAAAAAGCCCTGAGGGTGATTTTGTTGACCTTAAGGGAAATAAACTGGGTACACACAAAGGAATAATCAACTATACAATTGGTCAGCGAAAAGGTCTTGGCTTATCTTTAAAGCAACCTATGTTTGTTGTAAAAAAAGACATTGAAACAAACAGAGTTATCTTAGGTTTTACCGAAGACCTTATGAGCAGAAGCTTAGTTGCCGATGAGGTTAATCTTATCGCTTATGATAAGCTTAATGAAGATATAAAGGTTACCGTTAAAACAAGATATAAACAAAAAGAAGCACCTGCTACTCTAACGCCTTTGGAAAACGGAAAAATCAAGGTTATTTTTGACGAACCGCAAAGAGCAATTACTAAAGGTCAGGCAGCAGTATTTTATAACGGCGACACAGTAATCGGCGGAGGAACAATTGAGTAAAATGAACAGTTTTGATATTATCCAAAAGCTATATACAACAAACAATGCGGATTTTGATGAAATACTGCATCTTCTTAAAGACTATCAAAATGAAATTACAAGACAGGAATTATTTAACTGTTCATCAGAAATTACCCAAAGAGTTTTCGAAAAAAAAATATATATAAGAGGTCTTATTGAATATTCCAATATATGTAAAAACGACTGTTACTACTGCGGTATAAGAAAAAGCAACCCTAACGCCAGAAGATACCGTCTTACAAAAGAAGAAATCTACACATCCTGTGAAAACGGATACAGACTTGGATTTAAAACCTTTGTTCTCCAAGGCGGTGAAGACGGATTTTTCACAGATGATTTAGTTTGTGAAATAATTACTGAAATCAAAAAAAGATACCCCGAGTGTGCGGTTACCTTATCAATGGGTGAAAAAAGCTATGAGTCTTATAAAAGATTTTTTGATTGCGGTGCTGACAGATATTTGTTAAGACACGAAAGCATTAATGAGAAACATTACAGTCTTCTTCACCCTGAAGAGCTGAATATAGAAAACAGAATTAGATGTCTTAAGGCACTTAAGGAAATAGGATATCAGGTTGGATGCGGTTTTATGGTTGGCTCACCTTATCAGACTTTGGAAAATATTGCCGAGGATATAGTATTTATAAAAAATTTTAAGCCACATATGATTGGTGTAGGTCCTTTTATTTCCCATAAGGATACTCCTTTTAAGGATTTTGAAAACGGAGATTATAAGCTGACCGTATTTATTCTCGGGATATTAAGGCTTATGAATCCTTATGCATTAATTCCTGCAACAACAGCACTTAATTCCGTTTCGGACAGAGGAAGAATTGAGGGACTTAAAGCAGGGGCCAATGTTATTATGCCTAATCTTTCCCCTCTGAATGTGAGAGACAAATATACTCTTTACAGCGGAAAATTAAGCACAGGTATTGAGGGCGGAGAAAGCATAGATGAGCTTAGAGATGAGCTTAAAAAGGCAGGATTTCATTTATCAATGGAGCGTGGAGATTATAAATAAAAAAATCAGGATGAGTTTTCTTTCATCCTGATTTTTTTATTTTATAATATCATTTATAACTGCCGATGCGATAATAAGTCCGGCTGCTGACGGCACATAGGACATACTTCCGGGGGTTGACCGTCTTTCTCCGTCTTCTTCAAAAAGAGGTTTTTGGGGAATTTCTTTTGAATAAACAACCGTTAATTTTTTTATCCCCCTTTTTTTAAGCTCATATCTCATCACTCTTGCAAGAGGACAAACCGAGGTTTTATAGATATCAGAAATTTCCAATCTGGTTGGATCAAATTTATTTCCTGTTCCCATAGAGCTTATAATTTTCGTATCTGCTTCCTCGCACTTTTCAATAAGCAACAACTTAGAGGTAACCGTATCGATTGCATCCACAACATAGTCATAGGAGGTAAAATCAAAGGTGTCAATAGTATTTTTATCAAAAAACAAGTCATGAGTATTAACATTAGCTTTTTCATTAATATCAAGAAGCATATTTTTCATAACATCTACTTTTTTTAAGCCTACCGTTTTAATATTGGCTATAAGCTGACGGTTAATATTTGACATACTTACTGTATCATTATCAATAACATCAATATTATGAATACCCGCTCTTACAAGAGCCATTGCCGCATAGGAGCCTACTCCTCCCACACCAAAAACAGCAACACGGATATTTTTAATTTTTTCCATGCCTTCTTTCCCCACAAGCATTTCACTTCTTCTGAATCGTTCCATTTTACCTTTCCTTCATTTCAATATATTTTTGTCTTGGTGCAACCGCCTTATAGGCAGGTCGAATAATTTTACCTTCATTAACAATCTCTTCTATTCGATGGGCACACCACCCCGGCATTCTCGATATGGCGAATAAAGGTGTAAACAGCTCATGGGGTATGCCCAGCATACTGTAAACAAGACCTGAATAGAAATCGATATTAGCACTTACGCCCTTATAGATTTTTCTTACCTTTGCAATAACAAGAGGTGCAATTTTTTCAACTCTTTCATATAATGCCAGTTCTCTTTCCCTGCCTTTTTCAGAGGCAAGTTTTTTTACATAAGTTTTAAGAATCTGCGCTCTCGGGTCTGAAAGAGAATACACTGCGTGTCCCATTCCGTATATGAGTCCTGTTTTATCAAATGCTTTTTTATTAAGGATTTTCATAAGATATTTTTCTATCTCTTCTTCATTTTCCCAGTGAATTAAATTCTTTTTTATATCCTGAAACATTTCAACCACCTTTATATTCGCTCCGCCGTGACGAGGTCCTTTCAAAGAGCCTAAAGATGCCGAAATCGAGGAATAGGTATCGGTAGCAGACGAAGTTACAACATGGGTGGTAAAGGTTGAGTTATTACCCCCTCCGTGTTCTGCATGAAGCACCATACAGATATCAAGAAGCTTTGCTTCGGTATCGGTATATTTACTGTCGGGCCTAAGCATATAAAGTATGTTTTCAGCAACAGACAGTTCTTTTTTCGGTTCATGGATAATAAGACTTTTTTTATTATAAGAATGATTATAACTTTGATAACAGTATACCATAAGAACAGGCATCTGAGCAACAAGCTGAACAGCCTGGCGAACTACATTGGGAATGGATATATCATCCGCATATTCATCATAGGTATAAAGAGTAAGTACGCCCCTTGCAAGCATATTCATCATATTTTTTCCCGGAAGATTCATAATTGAATCTCTCATAAACTCATCAGGAAGCTTACATACATCCGAAAGTATCTTTTTAAAATGATTATATTCCTCTTCCCCCGGAAGTGTTCCAAACATAAGAAGATAGCAAACTTCTTCGAAACCAAAGGTATTATTTTTTACAAAAGAATCTACAATCTCTTTTATGTTATACCCCCGATAGTAAAGCTCACCATCACAGGGAACAGGGACACCGTCGATTACATTACTTGAAATAATTTCCGATATTTCGGTAAGCCCTGCAACCACACCTGCGCCTGTAATATCACGAAGGCCTTTTTTTACATCAAATTCAGTGTAAAGCTCTGAATCTATACGGTTATAGTCGGATACCATATCCGAAAATTTAAATATGTCATTTTTATAGTTTTTAAACTCGTTGGTGAGAAAATTATGCTTCATATAAAAACTCCTACAGAGGACTTGATTATTTTATATTTCTATTATATAATAACATATATGCACAATTAAGTCAAAATATTTATATTTTTTATAAATAATGCTTGACATATAGACAAATATGTTATAAAATGTTATGGTAACCGCTCGAATGAGGTCTTAAATATTATGGATAGGATGCCATAATAACCTTACAAGGCGAGTCCTATTAAAAATTAAAGGGAGGTGCTACAGATGTACGCAGTAATCGAAACAGGCGGAAAACAGTATAAAGTTTCCGAAGGTGATGTTATCTTCATTGAAAAATTAGAAGTTAACGAAGGCGATGTTATCACTTTAGATAAAGTTGTTGCTATCGCTGATGAAAACGGTATTAAGGTTGCTGACCAGGTTAACGGTGCTAACGTTTCTGCAAAGGTTCTTAAGAACGGAAAAGAAAAGAAAGTTATCGTTTACAAGATGAAGCCAAAGAAGGGCTACAGAAAAAAACAGGGTCACAGACAGCCTTATACAAAAGTTCAGATTGAAAAAATCTCTATGTAATTATGACTGATATTGAAATTACAAAGGATAAGTCGGGTAATATTATTAAATTCGTTGTAAGCGGACATTCGGAGTTTTCCGATGGGGATGACATCGTCTGTTCAGCAATTTCATCAGTTACCTTTATGACTCTTAACGGTCTGGAGAAGGTACTTCATATCCCCTTCGGGTATGAAAAGGATGATGGATATTTATTTTTTGTTCTTCCCGGCGATTTAAAAAATGAATTAAGAGAACAAGCTAATATATTACTTAATTCAATGTATTTGTTTCTTCTTGATTTAGAAGAGCAATACAAAGAAAATGTTAATATTACAACGCTGGAGGTGTAAAATATGTTCAGATTAGATCTTCAATTATTTGCTCATAAAAAAGGTATGGGTAGTACCAAGAACGGCAGAGACAGTGAAGCTAAAAGACTTGGTGTCAAAAAAGGCGACGGTCAGGCTGTTTTAGCAGGAAATATTCTTGTTAGACAAAGAGGTACAAAGATTCATCCGGGAACAAATGTTGGTAAAGGTTCTGACGATACTTTATTTGCATTGGTTGACGGTAAGGTTAAATTTGAAAGATTAGGCAAAGATAAGAAACAGGTTAGTGTTATTGCCGGTTAATCATTTTAAACTTATAAAGGGTTGCTGCTTTGGCCGCAACCCTTTTTTAAACCTTTGGTTATTTATCAGATTCAGGAGGTGAGCTTAATGTTTATTGATAAGGCTAAAATTTTTGTTAAAGCAGGTAACGGCGGTAACGGAAGTATGTCCTTTCACCGTGAAAAATACGTTGCCGCAGGAGGTCCTGATGGTGGTGACGGCGGAAGAGGCGGCAGTGTTATATTCGTAGCAGACCCTAACCTCTCTACCCTGCTTGATTTTAAATATAAAAGAAAATATGCCGCAAGAAACGGCGGAGACGGTATGAGTGATAACCGCGTTGGGAAGAATGCTGAAAATCTATATGTAAAGGTTCCTGTGGGTACTGTTGTATACGATTGCCTGACAGGTCTTATACTTTGCGATTTAAACGAACCGGGTATGGAGGCAATTATTGCAAAAGGCGGTAACGGAGGTTACGGTAACAAGCGTTTTGCTACTCCTACAAGACAAATCCCCAAATTTGCTAAACCCGGCTTTCCCGGAGAAGAACGAGAGGTTTCCTTAGAGCTTAAGCTTCTTGCGGATGTGGGACTTATCGGATTTCCGAATGTTGGTAAATCCACATTCCTTTCGGTAAGTACAAAGGCAAATCCTAAAATTGCTAACTATCACTTTACAACCCTCATTCCTAACCTTGGTGTAGCTGATTTAGGTGCGGGAAGAAGCTTTGTTATTGCGGATATTCCGGGTGTAATAGAAGGAGCTTCCGAAGGAATAGGGTTAGGTCATGATTTTTTAAGACATATTGAAAGAACAAGACTTCTGATTCACGTGCTTGATGCTTCCGAAACAGAGGGAAGAAATGTTTTTGAGGATTTTGAAATTATAAACAATGAGCTTGTTAAATTTAACGAAGAATTATCCGAGCGTGAACAGATTGTTGTTTTAAATAAGAGCGACCTGATTTACGAAGAAGAAAAGCTTACCGAATATAAAGAAAAGTTTGAAGAAATGGGATATAAGGTTTTTGTATGCTCGGGTGCTACCAAAAAAGGTGTCAAGGAAATTCTTGATTATGCTTATGAAAGACTTCAGAAAATCCCCGTGCCCGTTTTATATGATGAAGATAAAATATATAATGAGGCCATTCACAAGGTGGTTGAAAAGCCTTATGAAGTATTTATTGATGACGAGGGCGTATTTAATGTAGTAGGACCTTTTGTGGAAAGACTGCTAAAGAGTACAAATCCTAATGACTACGAGTCAATGCAGTATTTCCAGAGAGCATTGAAATCCTCGGGAATAATTGCAGAGCTTGAAAATCAGGGAATTAATGAGGGAGACCTTGTAAGACTCTTTGAGGTTGAATTTGAATTTGTGTTATAAATAAAAATATGAGGCAATGCCTCATATTTTTATTTATATGAATTTATTTTCTTTATTATTTTTCTTTCGCTGCTACATATTTCCTATTTTAGTATATAAATGATAATAAATTCCCTTTTTATCCATAAGCTCTTTATGTGTTCCCTGCTCTTCAATCCCCTTACCCGTCAATACCACAATGCGTTTTGCATCGATTATGGTAGAAAGTCTGTGAGCAATAGTAAAGGTAGTTCTTCCCTCCGCAAGACGTTTTAAGGATTCCTGAACTATATATTCACTTTCATTATCAAGAGAGCTGGTAGCTTCATCAAGGATAAGGATTTTTGGATTTTTAAGAAAGGTTCTTGCAATACTTATTCTTTGTTTCTGCCCTCCTGAAAGCTTGACGCCCCTTTCGCCAACATAGGTATCATATCCATCAGGAAGCTCCTCTATAAATGAATGAGCATTGGCAAGTTTTGCCGCCTCTTTGACTTCTTTCAAGGATGCTCCGGGCTTTCCGTAAGCAATATTCTCATACACCGAGCCGGAGAAAAGATAAACATCCTGCTGAACAACGCCGATATTTTCTCTTAAGGATTTTAAGGTTACATCCTTGATATTTACTCCGTCTATTAAAATCTCACCCTCATTTATATCGTAGAATCTCGGAAGAAGATTTAAAAGAGTTGTTTTACCGCCTCCCGAATGTCCTACCACAGCAATATTTTCCCCCGGTTCCACCTTAAGATTTATATTGTTTAAAACTGAATTTGCCTTTGCAGAATACTTAAAGGAAACATCCTTAAACTCAATATCCCCGGTTACATTTTCCAAAATTTTTGCATTTTCTTTTTCAACAATATCTGATGGAGTATCTATAATTTCCAAAAATCTTTCAAATCCTGTTAAACCTCTCTGGAACTGTTCGGTAAATTCAACTAATTTTCTTATTGCAGTAAGCAGAGTCTGTACATAAAGAAGATAAGCTACAAGGTCTGCCGCATTTATCAGATTTCCCATAAGGAAAAAAGCACCTGAAAATACTACGGTAAGATACATAAAACCATCAAAAAACTTTATTCCGCTATGGAAAAGCCCCATATAGTGATATGCTTTTCTCTTGATTTTAAGAAAAGTTAAATTTCCGTTTTTAAATTTACCCTCTTCCACATCCTCGTTTGTAAAGGATTTTACTATTCGTATTCCCAAAAGACTATCCTCAACCTGAGAGTTTATTTCACCTATTTGCTTTCTCTGAGCTTTAAACATTGCTTTCATTTTTTTGTTCATAATAAGTGAAAAGATAAACATTACAGGTATGCAGGTAAAAATTATCAAGGTAAGCTTTACATTTATCCCAAGTAAAACTACAAATGCGCCCACAATTTTTAAAGTAGACATAAAAAGTTCTTCGGGACAGTGATGGGCAAACTCGGTTACATCAAAAAGGTCGCTGGTAATTCTGCTCATAAGCTGACCGATTTTTGTATTATCATAATAGGAATATGGAAGCTTCTGAAGATGGGAAAACAAATCTCTTCTCATATCCGTTTCCATTTTTGAACCCATTACATGCCCGTTAGCACTTATATAATAGTTTGCAAAAGTATCACATATTACAAAAAACAACATTAAAAAACCTGTCTGAAAAACTATATCATAAGATATTCCACCAATTTTCAAACCCTCATTGATTATTCTTCTTATGAGTATAGGATTTATCAGAGCAACCATTCCGCAGAAAAAAGCACATAGCATATCACATGTAAATGTAAATAAATAAGGCTTATAATAAGGAATAAACCGTCTGATTGTTCCTTTATTTTTCTTCACGATATACCTCTCCTTTCTTTATAACCGTATAGCCTTTTTTTAAAGGCTCTAATTTTCCTTTTATTTCTCCCTTTGGTGTTATTACGGCAGTAATTCCCGTATTTCCCGTGCGGAGAAGATATTTATTATTTTCGATTGCACGGAATACGCTATGGGCAAAATGACTTTCTACCCCAAAAGAATTGGTAAACCATGAATCATTTGAAATAACCAAAAGATAATCGCAATTATTTTTACTCGTTTTATATGCAAGTTGAGGATATGCCGAATCAATGCATATAAGCGGACCTATTTTACCATTTTCGGTTTCTATAACTGATGCCTTATTCCCCTCTTTTAAAGTGTAGCCTTTTTCAAAGCTATCCTCCGCAAAAGGAATAAGATGTCTTTTATCATATCTTCTTTGATATTGTTTTCCGTTTTTATCAAAGCAGATCAAGGAATTATAAAACCCCTCGTCTTCAGAATAGAAAGTGCCTGTATATATATCAGTATTCATCTTTTGTGCAAGTTGAGAAATTCGTTTATAAAATGAGCTTTGCTCACTGATGGGTGTAACAACTACTGTTTCCGGCCATACTATTGCCGACACTCCGTATTTATCCTTTGCCTCCTCCGACAAGGCTTCATAAGTATTAAGAGAACGCCCGATACTTCCCGTTTCCCATTTCTGCAAAGAGGAAATATTACCTTGAATAAGCGCTAAATCATATTCAAAGGGCTCATTGTTATAAAGCTTTAATCTTAATTCGCCAAATATAGTATTTATCGAAAAAATAATTATTGCAAAAACTAAATATTTGATTTTTTTTGTTTCCAAAAGCTTATATAATAAAAGATTAATGAGAACTATCAGAAATGTTATAAAATAACTGCTAAAATACGCAGCCGACTGAATGAAAGAGAGCGCCTCATACCAGGGAAGGTACAGCGAGGATAAGGTAAGCCCGAACTTTCCAAAAGATAATAATATCTCTGTCAGGGTATACCAAAGAGGAAAAATCCAATCTTTTTTTATATATTTTATAAAAATAAATATTAAAAATCCTCCCATTATCCCCTCAAAAAGGATAACTCCAAGATACATTAAAATAATAAGTCCTATACTTTGAAAACCTGAAAGTCCCATAAATTCCATAGGGTGCATATTATAAAAAAAGGACATAGTAATACCATTTAAGGAAGCAAAGTAACAAAAACCCTTAAGAAAGCTCTTTTTTTCGTTTTTAAGGCCGAAATAAAGAGGGATAAGAGTAAACATATTAAAAAAACAAAAGTCCTTAAAAATAAAAGTAAGCCCTGTAAGAATACCTGATAACAAGCATAAAAGCATCATTTTTACCTCTTTGTAATTACTTATTTAATTATATATAATCCGTGCTTCAAAATCAATATATTTTACATTTTATCCTTTTTTTATTTTTTTAATTACAATAATTGACAAATTATGGATAATATGTTATCATATTCCTACAAATTTAACAGGAGGAAATAAAAATGAAATCAACAGGAATTGTAAGAAAAATAGATGAGTTAGGCCGTCTTGTGTTACCTATTGAAATCAGAAGAACTATGGATATGGCTATTAAAGATCCCTTGGAAATTTTTGTGGAGGATGATATGATTATCCTAAAAAAATACGAGGCTTCATGTATATTCTGCGGTGACGCAAGAGACAATGTTATATATGAAAATAAGCATATATGTAAAAAATGTATTGAAAAACTAAATTCAAAGAAGTGAAAAAATAAAAGGGGAGATAAAATGATTTTTTATCTCCCCTTTTTTATTAAAATTCACCAATAAACATTTCATTTATATAAGAAAATAATTAAAACACGGCTTTGACAACAGTATCAAATTCCGGATGAATACCACATCACATAAATCATAATACCAAAGTGAATTTATGCGGATATTTTAAAAAGAGCAATCGGTAATTTTTTTCATTTTTAAAAACAAAATAATCCATAACTAAAGATTCTTTATGGCTCTAAACATTTAAATTTACAGTAATTTAATAGAAGCATAGCTTTTTTAAAAAAGTTAAAATTAATAACATCAGATAATTTTCATACTTCACAAGAAAGGATTTGTGAATTTATGAAGAAAAAACATTTGTTATTATTATTTACCTTTTTTTCAATTTTATTAATTTTCACATCGTATCCCTGTGAAGAAGCAGATGAAATTAACGCTTCAGCCTATATATCCGAAGAGCTTGTTTATCCTTCGGGAGAGGCTTGCGGAATAAAAATTTTATCAGACGGAATTTTAGTTATATCGGTTACAGATATAGAGAGTGTTCCCTCACCCGCAAAGAAAGCGGGAATTATACCCGGAGATTTTATAAAAAGCATCAACGGAAATTCTCTTACAAATTCAGATGATTTTATCGAAAGAGTCAAAGAATTAAAGGCGGAAGAATTTGAAATTGAATTTGAGAGAACGGGACAAATGAGAAAAACAAAAATAAAACCTGTTCTTTCTGATGGTGAATATGTCCTTGGAATGTGGGTCAGGGACAGTATTGCTGGTCTTGGAACACTTACATTTTATTCAAATGATAAAAAAAATTTTTCAGCTTTGGGACATTCAATAAGCGATGCTGATACAGGAGAAATTATGCCTGTTAAAGACGGAGAGCTTGTATATGCCGATATTTCCTCTGTAAGAAAAGGAGAAAAAGGAAAACCCGGGGGATTAGTGGGATTTTTTTCGGATGACAGTAAGGTTATAGGTAAAATTGAAAACAATACATGTTTTGGTCTTTCCGGAAAAATTGATAATTTAAGTAATATCAATTTAAATACCCCTGTTCCCATAGGTCAGAAAAACAGTGTGCACCTGGGAAAAGCCCAGATTTTGACCACTATAAATGATACTCCTGAATATTTTGACATTGAAATAATAAAGGTAAACAGGCAGGATAAACCTGATATTAAGGGTATGGTAGTTAAGGTTACAGACCAAAAACTTCTCAATGCCACCGGCGGAATTGTTCAAGGAATGTCAGGTTCACCCATACTACAAAATGGCAAATTGGTTGGGGCGGTTACACATGTTTTCGTAAATGACCCAACCCGTGGATATGGCATTTTCATTGAAAATATGCTGGTAGAAAAAGATAAATAAAAATACCTTCTTTTGTATGGGGAGAATTTTTATAGACAGTATTTGTTTTGAGTGATATAATAGTATCAGACAGGATGTGATAAAATTGATATATATTACAGGAGACACACATATTCCCTATGATATACAAAAATTGTCAACTAAAAATTTCCCCCAGCAAAAAGAAATGACAAAAAGCGATTATGTAATTATATGCGGTGATTTTGGCGGTGTGTGGGATGACAGTAATGAAGAAAAATATTGGATAAAGTGGCTCAAGAGCAAAAATTTCACTACTCTTTTTATTGACGGTAATCATGAAAATTTTGAAATGCTTTATAATCTTCCGACTGAAGAATTTGGTGGCGGTATAGTACACAAAGTTGACGATGGAATATATCATCTCATGAGAGGGCAAGTGTATACCATTGACGAAAACAAATTCTTTGTATTTGGCGGAGGAAACTCACACGACAAGGAGTTTCGGACAGAAGGCAAAAACTGGTGGAAAGAAGAAATGCCAACAGAGGAAGAATACAAAAAAGCCAAAGAAAGCATTTGCAACAACAATTACACTTG
Source organism: Clostridia bacterium (assembly GCA_045658425.1). GTDB lineage: Bacteria > Bacillota > Clostridia > UMGS1840 > HGM11507 > SIG450. The sequence goes on from JAZOVB010000184.1 coordinate 34,047, forward strand.
TGATTATATAATAACCCACTGTGCCCCATCCTCAATACAGAAGCTTATGGGTACTAAATACGAACAAGATGAGTTAACAGAATTTTTGGAAACTATAAAAAATAATGTAATTTATAAAAAATGGTTTTTTGGTCATTATCATCAGGATAAGAGTATTGATGAAAAAAACATTGCAGTATTTAATTCATTTTATAAGATACTTGAGTGATTTTATATAACAGGATGTATATTTTAAAAGTAATAGTTATGTACATTTCCTTTTATAAAAAACAATAAAAGACCCGATAAATAAAATTTTTAAACTTTATTTACAGGTCTTTTTTTATTTCATACAACTCGCACAGTCATCACCGGCTACTATTATATGGTCGCAAAGCTTAATATCAATTGCACTCAGAGCTTTTTCTATTTTAGTTGTAATTGACAAGTCTTCTGTTGATGGTGTGGTAGTACCACCCGGATGATTATGAGTTATAATAACCTTTGCAGCATTATTTGAAAGAGCAGCACGGATTATACTTCTCGGATAAACGGTTGCTTCATTAATGGTACCCTCAGCCACTTTCTCATAACCTATAATCTTGTTCTGAGAATCCATACAGATAACAAACATACACTCGTAAATTCTTCCCTTAAACAATCCAACACAATATTCACAAGCATCAAAGGATGATGATAAATCCTTTTTATCCCGCTTCTTATCCTCTTCATATTTTCTTACAATCTGAGAAAATAAATTAAGATATACTGCTGTAGCTTTACCAACTCCCTTAACCATAGTAAGTTCTCCAACCGGTGCTTCAAATACACCCGAAAGGCTGCCAAAACGATTTAAAAGCTCGTGTGCAATATTATTGGTATCCTTTCTCGGAATTGAATAGAATAAAATAAGTTCTAAAATCTGATGAGATTCAAAACTGTCTATCCCCTCTTTAAAATACCGCGTTCTTAATCTTTCTCTGTGGTTACTGTGTAAATTATCCTTTGCCATAATTACATCCTATATTCTTTAATATTTGCAGTTTTTTAAAACTCCCAGGTTTTCATAAAACTTACCACCGCTTAAAGCTCGTGCTTTAACATTTATCGCAAATGAAGATGCGGCAAATTCCTTTGGAAGTTTTCGTCTTGTTGTATTCCATCTGAAAACATATTTTAAAATTGCATCTGACTCTTCCCTGTCCTTTATATCAAACATATTCTGAAAAGCAAGAATATTACTTTCAGGCTTCAGAATTTCCTTCAAGCTGTCATCAAGAAGCCAGGAATGACAGGTAAAGCATTTATATTTAAATTCAGGGAAATATTCTTTGAAAAATTTCTTTGCCCATTCAATTGACTTTGCACACTCCTCAATATTTAAAGGACCACATTCAGGAATATGCACCTCAATAACATTATCACCTTTTTTTACATCTTCATCAGGAATATCCTTATGAGCTGTACCCATACAGAACTGAAGTCTTCCAAGCTTAAACAATTTCCCTGACAAGTGATTGGAAAGCCATCCGCACTCACCAAGATAGAGTTCATTCTTTAAATCACTCCAGATATTATTCCAGATTACTATATCCTTTAATGTATCAATAAGAATTTCTTCGGGAATGTTTTTTTCTTTATATTTTCCCCTTAAAGCCTCACACATATAAAGAAAGCTTAAAAGGTTTCGTTTACCACTGTCTCCCGGTATGTAATTTTCAATTGTAATGGTATCAGCGATTTTTATAGTTTCTAACGCCTGTTCAAACTCAACATCAAACTCTTTCGGAAATTCAAGGGTATTATACCATTTTCTGATTATCTTCTCCACATGAGGATTAACAGGAGTACATTTATGGGAATTATCTGTTCCCGGAGTTATATCAAAAACCTTCATAGATTTTTCACTCCTTTTAATTTACTATTACTATAATATTTATAGCATTTTTAAGCATTATAGTCAAGTACAGAAGAATAAAATTAATTTCTTTTTAGCTGAAAAACAAAAAGTGCTGTTCAGATATTAAACAGCACTTCTACCATAGAATTAATTATTATATTTATCCATTTCATAACAGGTTATATAAGGAACATCGGGATTTTTAATTATTTTACGCATTTCGCCATTTCCCGTTTTTTTACTTATAAACTATTAACTCTTTCATCAGCCTTTTGGGCAGCTTCCATATCAATTCCATTCTGGTTATCAATAACAAATTGAACAAAGTTCTGTGCTCCATAAATAAGAGCATCCTCGTCTATCTTAAAATCGGTCTGATGGGCAAGTTGGTTTATTCCCTTGTCTTCATTTCTTATACCAAGACGATAGAAAACACTGGGAACTATATCGGTAAATCTTGAAAAATCCTCCGAACCCATTCCGTATTCCACTATAACCGCATTTTCTTTTCCCACAACCTTTTCCATACTTTTTAACATCAACTCTGAAAGATAAGGGTTATTATAGACGCAAGTGGATTTTAACGGTGCATGAACTTTAATATCAATATTATAAAGTTTGGAGAGGCTTTCTGCAAGTTTTAATATTCTATCGTGAATAAATCCGCTTAAAGGAACATTCAGAGTACGGATCGTTCCCTGAATAAGAGCATAGTCCGGCACAATATTCTGGGCTGTTCCCGATTGAAGCTTGGTGACACGACATACGACCCTATCCTTTGGATTAACTTCATTAGCAAAAATTGACTGAATTCCCTCATACATTTTAACTGCAATTGCAAGGGCATCTATTCCCTTGTGATAGGTTGTTGCATGAACACATTTACCGCTTATTTCAATTTTAAAATGACGGCTTGATGCCATAAACACACCCGGGCATACGCCCAGCTTACCTGCATCAAGAACAGTTCCAACATGAAGGCCGGTCATAATATCGATATCTTCCATAACGCCATTTTCTATCATCATCATTGCACCGCTTGTAACACCCTCCTCGCTCGGCTGAAAAACAAGCTTCACACGACAAGCAAGTTCACTTTCCATTTCTTTAAGTGCCTTAGCAGTACCAAGCAATATCGCAGTATGAGCATCATGGCCACAGGCATGCATCATTCCTTCGTGACGGGAACGATATTCACAATCATTAGCCTCAGTCATTCTTAAGGCATCCATATCGGCACGGATACCGATTGTAAAAGCTTCCTTTTCCGGGTTTATGTAAGCTACAACACTTCCCTTGCCATATTTTTCAGTATAGGGAACACCCATACTGTCAAGTTCTCTTTTAACAAGTGCCACAGTTTTTGGAAGGTCGTAATCCACCTCGGGATACATATGTATCTCTCTTCTTAATTTAATTATATAATCCTTATCAATATTTATCATTTTATTTCTCCCTTTGTTTAATTTTTTTCATTATACTACATCACAATTAAATATACAATTGACATTTATGCTTTTTTTATGTACAATACTGCTTAAGAGGTGATATATATGAATAAAGGTTACATAAGAGATGAGTTTAAGAGCGATTTAGGGTATGAAATAACACATACAGAAGGGTTTTCTGCAGAGGATTCAACTATTTCGTATCTTCATCAGACACCTAAATTTATTTTATATTATTTCATAAAAGGAAGCGGAAATATAAAAATTGAGGGAAAAACTTATAGTATAGGCGATGGAGATATTATATTTTTAAACCCACAGGAAATGTTTTGCTGCCGTATTGACAGTAATACTTACCATGAAAGAATTGTTCTTCATTTTAATGACGAAGTATTAAAGAATTTCCCCAAAGACTGTAACAGACTATTCTCCCCTTTTATCAATCGTAATAAAGGTGAAAGAAACAGTTTAGACGCAAGAACAGTAACAAGCTATAAACTGGATACTATTATAAACGAAATACTCAGCTTTTCGCAAAAAAATGAAGAAATGAACGAGATACTTGCCCTTTGCAAAATAATTGAGCTTTTATATCGGATTTATGATATTTCAGAAAACAAAAATGTTATAAATGTTATAAATTCTACTGAAAACCCCACTATAAATAAAATTTTAAAATACCTTAACAATAATTACACAAAGCAGATTAACATTGATATTATATCAAAGGAATTCAGTCTTGATAAATCCTATATGTCCCATCTTTTTAAAGAGCATGTAGGTATTTCAATATGGAGCTATGTTATTTTCAGGAGAATTTCATATTTTAACGGACTGGTAAGAGATGGAATTGCTATTGACGAGGCAAGTCAAATGGCCGGTTTTAACAACTATTCAAATTTTTTTAGACTATATAAAAAGCATATGGGAATTACGCCTATGGAATATAAAAGGCAATTATATTAAAAGGGAGTTACAACACTCCCTTTTTTTATATAAAAACAACACCCACAAAAATTGTGAGTGTTGAAAATATTGTATCGTGTTTTTTATCTCTTTGAGAATTTTCTGCTTCCAGAAAAGCCTGATTTTACGGGGTTTTCTCTATTTTTTGTTACTTGTGCGTTATTTGCGTAGAACTACTGATTGCTACATATTACTTTTTATGTAGGACTATTTGTTACAAATAGCTTCAACATATGACATTAATATATCGGTATAAAAAGAATAGTATGATAAGTTCACATCTTTGTATTGAGATAGAAATTCTGCTGCCGATAATCCTGTTATCGCTATCTGAGTATTTGTCAAATTATTAAAACTACGAACACTTTTCTCGGAAGTATGAGAAATTCTATTTCTTATCGTTTTCATATGCTGTAATTCAATCGGATTGCTATTTAAAAGATTAAACGGACCTGAATTTTCAAAAAACATATTTGATAATGTGTTTATATCTCCTATATTAGTCCAATCAGGATACTGTTTTGTTCCTTTAAGTAAATTATAAGCATGTTCTTCATCCATAGGTGTTGCGTACCTAACATAATTATTTCCTTGCATATCTTTGCTATCACATAAGTACAATTTGAATGCACTTTCCATAAAATTTTCCCATGCTAGATATATTCGCATAAAACAATGCTCAATTACATAGTAGTAAATCTTATCACTAAATACCGTACTATCTATTTTTGCTTGATTTTGATACAAAAAATTAGAATCTGCTAACACATCATTAGTATCATCATATGTTTGTTTAAATTCGTTGTATATATCTGTAATAGATTTCATAATAAAAGCCCACCTTATTCAGAAAGAGCTTTTCCTATCTCTTTGATAATATATTTAGTTCTTGTTTTTCTTGATTCTGTGTCAGAAGTTGCTCTTGATATAGAGGTTACAAATTCCATCTGTTCTTTTGACAAAGTATCAATCTCCGAATTGATAGTTTCTTCAATTCTATCAAAACAGATTTTTAATTTTGATATTATTTTATCTGTTGTATCACTTATATGAGCCATATTATCTATGTTTGAAATATCATATTTTATATTATACAAAGCCAAAAACATAGAATAGAACAGAGCAGGCTTCCTAAACTTAGATTTTTTCAAACTGTCACCAAAAATCTTGGTTACTAATGTTACAACCTCATCAAATCTTTCTTCTAACTCTTCTCTGTTTTCAAAATTATCATCAAAGTTTTTATAATAACTTTTTACAGCTTTTCTATTTTGAATCCCGTCCATAAATGCAATAAACAAATCGGCAGTAAGTTCAACTTCATTCATTCTCATAGTTTGGTATTCTGTGAAAACTTTATTGTCTATCCAAAATTTATTATATTTATAACTTACCCCATACACAAGTTGTTTAAAATATCCGTAAAACTCAGCATTAATCAATTCTTGTTTATTAAGTGGTGTTGTGTAAGTGTTCAAACGAGCAAAAATATCCATGATGTCACTATCCTCAACACCAATTAATGTGTCAACGGAAAATTTATATGTTAATATAATACTCTGTGCATCTTCATCCAATTGGGAGAAAAATTTCTCTCCATATTCCTTGTTATGAACTCTTTTAACCTTGAACCCATCGTTAATAAAGTCCATTATTGTTCTTAATCTTTGCTGTCCATCAACAACTTCTCTGATTGTAGTACGATTTTTAATGTCTGTTATTTGACGGATAAATATTTTAGGTAATGGCTTATCTCTTAAAATACTATCTATTAAAAAAGATTTAGCAACATCTTTCCATACAGAGCGTCTTTGGAATTTTGGAGATAACACCAACTGTTTTCTTTCGTACCATTCTAAAAAATCATTAACTGAATAAGTAGTAGAATCAAAGCCTTTCATTTTTATCACCTTTCGCATTCTTTCACCTCCTATAAAGCTACAACTATTTTATGTAAAAATAAATTTTATTATTTATAGCTTTATAGAGAACTGTGAAATTATAATTTATTATTTATACATTGTTAATACCGTCTAAGCAAACCAAACATTATTATCGCATATTATATCCTCGTTCAAAATCATCAAGAAATTCCTCAGGAACAGTGTCCCTTACAGCTCCATATGATTCAGGATAAATATGGTATGTATATTCTCGTCCGGTTGGATCTATTAAATTTGTGAAAGCATGATTTCTGACCAAATTATCAACATAATCAGAAACACTCAACCTATCGTCATTTGATTGGTTAAACGCAAAGTTCAATGCTTCAGGAATATATCTGCCAACATTGTGTAGTTGGAGTTTCCCCTGTGGAGCTCTTGCACCACTTCGCTGATTTTCGTGTGTAAAAATATCAATAGGTCTAGATTCTTTCGTTAAAAATCCCAATGTTTCAAAATATTCTGATTCGCTTTCAAATTCTAAGCCAATACTATTGTCTTTTCTCCAAATTAAATTTACCATTATTTCATTTCTCCTTTACTATGCAGCATAATGTACATTGATAGCATTTACAACGGAGCAAAAATCCATATCTGCTATTTCCAACACATCGTCATTGTCGAATCCCACATTCAATACAAATAAGAAATTTGAAAATTCATATATCTTTTCAACGGCTGCATCTGTTAAATTTTCTTGTATTCTATCAGCTTTTGATAGCAATAGTAAGTGCTGATACTGCTCATCAATTTCCTGTGTTCTGCCGTTAGGATGAGCATAATTTAAGTGTTGTGTAGGTGTAAGTGCAATAATGTTTTCTAAATAATAGCAGATTTCAGGATAGATGGCTTCGGGGAATATATGGTGCATATGTATAGCTTTATCATGCATGTGAGTTTCTTCAAGATGTTCCGTTTGTCCATTTCTGTTCTGCTCATTAAATATTTTAAGAAATCTTTTAGCCTTCGCAGATTGATAATGATAATATGCAACATTTACTTCTACCGGATGGTTTTCAGCATATTCTTTTCTTGTAACCCCTTTAGGCTTGTCTGCATATACATCTCTAAAGTTATTGCGATTATACATCAGCATATCATAGGTAATAATCTGTTCTGACAATCTGCCTTTTTCTGTACCGCAGGAATTATTAAAGTATGCTAACGGATTTAGAACCTTTATAAAGATACGATTGCACTCAACGGCACCGTTAATTTTGGTATGTTGAATAGTAAAGGTTGAAAATGTTTCTTTTGCTTCTTTGTAAGTGTCTTTGGTTTGATTTTTGAAGAAAGCATCAAATGCAGAATAAATTTCACTGTCTTTCAGAACTTTTTCGATATAAGTTTTTAAGAAAAATAACGCATTTCGCTCACGCAAAGCAATATACTCTAAAACATCCATATTATTTACTTGGTAATAGTTCCTATTGCCTTGTTTTGTCTTTTTCAAAACTTGGGCATAAGCAAGCATTTCCATAGGCTGCTGAAAGAATTTGTCATATTCATTTTTAGCTGCATCACTTTCCACGCCCGGCTTTTTGAAAATAGCTTCAACATTTTCAACAGTATATTTATAATGCCAAATCTCAGGCGTTGTAAATATGCCGTCTTCGTCTTCAAGCGCATAGTTATAAATACAATCGGCAACAACCGTAACAACATCTGCGGCACATTTTTGGTCAATCCATCTTCCGTTTCCTGTTTTTCTTATATCATAGTCATATTGATTACAAAAATCTATAATTGATTGTTGTGTTAACATACCTTTACCTCACTTTACGAGTTCAAATATTGACATTTGAGCATCGTCTTTTTCTATAAATTTTTCTATTATAGGTTCTTTTTTCTTTTTTGATCTTAGTAAGCCATAAAAGAATACTGAGCAAGCATCTACATTTAAAGAACGAGTTTGATAGTTTCTTGCAATTTGATAAAAATCTCTATATTCATCAGTAGAAAAATACAACATTTGTTCCTCTGATATTTCTTCAGGATTTTTTGGTATCAAAATGGCAAGTGAACCATTGACAAGAACATTCTTAGGCTTTTTAATTACTCTAGGCTTATAAGTCATATTCGGCGTTAAATAGACATCGTTCCTTGAATAATAATCAAATACAGACAATTCTTTAGCTTCTTCTAATGAAATATACGAATCATATCCTTCAACATCAATAATCTGTGTGCCATTATCGTTTATATTTCTCGATTTTAAAACTCTAATATCTCCGTTTTCAGAAAGAATCTTATTTGTCATTTGCCTATCTCTAAAAACTTTAAAAACATTGAAGTCCAACTTTTTGCACACATCATCAAATGTTTGGTTGCGGTATATAATCCAATACGGCAATTTTTCATCGAATATATATTTTTGTTGTTGAGTTAAATAAATACCTTGTGTAACCGACATCACACGAGTTGTTGACGGTTTTGCAGTATTGTTTATAAAAACAGCCAATGTTTCTACAAGAACTCCCGGAAAACCTTTTTCGCCAAAATCAATTATACACTCTACGGCTTTTTGGGAAATATATTCTCTTGATGGAGCAAATTCAGGTGTATTCAAAAGAAATTTAGGGAATACCAACGAAACATAATTTCCTATTTTTAATGCTTTATCCAAGAAAAAGGAACATATATTTGTCGTGGTTTTATTAATTGCTGTTCTTCTATATGCACTCAACAAGCTATTGTTTGATTTCATCTTGTAAAACGGAGGATTTCCTATAATGTAATCATACTTTTCATCAAATTCGTGCAGTAGAAAATCTGCCTCAATGTAGTTTATAGTGCAGTTGCTTGGAAGGTTGTAATTTTTCAATATTAGCTTTGTAACTTCCAGACTTTTTGCATCTATATCCACAACATCAAGAATTATATTTTTGCCCTCAAATTTTTTTATGATTAGTGGTATAAAATTTCCTACACCAACAGAGGGTTCAAGTATCCTAACTGTTTCTTTGTCGCTATCAGGTAATGCTTTCATCATTTCGGTAATCAATGACTTACTCGTAAAATATGCAGCATTGTCAGTACGGCTTGTATTAGCTAATTCTGCAACTTTTCCCAACATTGCCGGAGACAGCTTCATTGGGTTTTTTTTTACATATTCCAACAAAGTTTCAAAATCATCTAAATTTGAGGAAGACACGATTTTATTTATGGTAGCTGTATTTACCGGAGTACATTTCAAAACTTGTTTTATTTTCTTTGCGATAGATTGAAATATAGTTGTAGGAACAGCTTCGCCTAAAGATTGCCTGATTTTGATTTCTTCCTTTTTTAAGAAAGCTTTCTTTTTTTCTACGCTTAGCTTATTTAAAACACTAAATTCTTCAGCAACCCACTTGAATGTATGGGGAACTGTCATCATTAACATTAATTCTCTGATACTAAATACACGGTCATCACTTGGATGAACAGTGTTTTGACTTGCAAGTTGGTCGTTTCTTGTGTGAATACACGGGCCTACTTTGTCCCAATATTGTCTTGTGTATTTATCAGCATTTTTTCTTTGATTAATAACAATTCTACCATCTTTGATTTGATGTGGTTTTTTATTATCATCTGCATTATCAAAAGCAGACTGTCCTTCACCGATCTCAGAAATCCAAGCACGCATATGTTCCGGATATGTTCTAAATGCGTGATATATATCTTCTGTATCTATTTCTCCAAATTCTTTTAAAGGCTTTAAATCTCCAATTACTTCTCTCAAAGTTCTTTCAGTCATTAATTCAGGATACAGTTCAAACGGAGAAACTTCATCAGCATAATCATTGGAAACACCAATAACGACGGTTCTCTGCCTGCTTGAACAAGCACCATAGTTTTTGAAGTTAATAATCCTTGAAGTATAAGAATATAATTGTCCTAAATTATTTTCAATAGCTTCGGAAATAGGCTTATTGTTTCCATCGGTATCGGTACAAATAGTTTTCATAAAAGCAGGAACATTTTCAAAGATAAAGAAACGAGGATTTATTTCTTTTATAATCTTTATAGATTCAATAACTAAAGAATTTCTTACAATTTCTGTTTCGCTTTTTTTATGATTTGCGACAGACATACCTTGACAAGGCGGAGTGGCAACAACAACATCAATACGAGATACATTTTCCTTTTTTCTCCATAACTCTATTTGAGAGTAAAGAGCTTCCTTTGTTTCCTCTGCCGTAATATCACCGCAAATATAACCGCTATCATACTTGCATTTATTATTAAACTTTTGTATTTCAAGTCTACGGGTAATCAATTCGTTTGTAGCTACGCAATTAAAATCTTCTAATTTGAAACCATAGCATCCAATACCCGCACTACTGAATAAACTTATATATGTAGGTTTATTTATTGTGTTCATATTCATTACCTCTTTAAATAACTCTTGCATTTTCCGGGATTAATTCCATAATATCATCAATTTGACAATCAAGAGCACTACATATCCTTACAAGGACATCAACGGTAACATTTTCATTTTTTCCAAGTTTTGCTATGAGTGAGTTGCTTATTCCTGCTGCTTCACCCAACTCTTTCTTTTTCATATTTTTATCTATTAGTAATTTCCACAACTTATTGTAACTGACAGCCATTTCTACACCTCATAAATATATAATTTTATTTATTATAACACAAAAAAGTTAAAAATGCAATAAAAAATAACACGAAAATGGAATTTTGTGAACATCACATAAAAGTCCTATCACATTGTTATGCAATAGGACTTTTATATTTTTATGTGGCACTTTCCAAAAGCAACCTTCTCGCAAGTATAAACAAGCTATTATCCACCGATGGAATATCTCTCGAAAGAGGATCTTTCATATACTCAATATCGGGATTAAATGAGGGATTTACGGATTGATAAATCCTATATGTCCCATCTTTTTAAAGAGCATGTGGGAATTCCAATATGGAGCTATGTTATATTCAGAAGAATTTCATTCTTCAACGGACTGGTAAGAGACGGAATTGCTATTGACGAGGCAAGTCGTACGGCAGGCTTTAACCACTATTCAAATTTTTTCATACTATATAAAAAGCATATGGGAATTACGCCTATGGAATATAAAAGGCAATTATATTAAAAGGGAGTTACAACACTCCCTTTTTTTATATAAAAACAACACCCACAAAAATTGTGAGTGT
>JAZOVB010000185.1:0-21888 GCA_045658425.1 Clostridia bacterium
ATGCGTAGAAATTAAAGAAAGGATTTGTTTTCTTGATAAGGCTTGAAAATATATATAAAATTTATCAAAGCGGCGAGGATTCAATTTACGCGCTTGACGGAATTGACCTGCATATCAAAAAGGGTGAACTTACTGCCATTGTAGGTCAGTCAGGTTCAGGTAAATCCACCGCAATGAATATAATTGGCTGTCTGGATGTTCCCACAAGCGGTCATTACTACTTACTTGGTAAGGATGTAAGTAAGCTTGACGAGGATGAACTTGCCTATATAAGAAATAAAACCTTAGGCTTTATATTCCAGCAGTATAACTTAATTCCGAAGCTTAATTTACTTGAAAATGTGGAGCTTCCGTTGGTTTACAGGGGAATTCACAAGGAAAAAAGAGAGGAAATGGCAAGAGCTGCATTAAAAAGAGTAGGACTATCGGGAAGAGAAAAATATTACCCCTCTCAACTGTCAGGGGGGCAACAGCAGAGAGTATCCATAGCAAGAGCTTTAGCCGGAGAACCCTCGGTGATACTTGCCGATGAGCCTACCGGAGCTCTTGATTCCCGAACCGGCCGTGAAGTGCTTAATTTCTTGAAAGAGCTTCACGCCGAGGGAAATACTGTTGTGCTTATTACTCACGATAACAGTATTGCCCTTGAGTGCAATCGTATTATCCGTCTGCAGGATGGTCAGATAATCTCAGACGAGATAAATAATAAGGAGGAGGAGAAATAATGAATTTTAAGCAATCCTTTATCCTTGCAATAAAAAGTCTGTGGTCGAGTAAAATGCGGTCTTTCCTTACAATGCTTGGTATCATTATCGGTGTGGCTTCAGTAATTATACTTGTAAGTGTGGTTGAGGGGATGACAAATGAAATTAAAGATACATTTGAAGGTATGGGTACCAATCTAATTACCGTTACGGTAAGGGGAAGAGGCTCCTCCCGTGCAGTTAAACCGGATGATCTTATAAATCTTGCCTATGAAAATCCCGATGTTCTGGCAGGATGTTCACCAAGCGCACAGACCTCTTATACCGTAAAGGTGGATAATAATAACATAACAACTACGGTTATGGGAGTAAGCGAAGACTATAAGGATATAAGAAATGTTGAGGTTTCCGAAGGAAGATTTATTGAGTACATAGATGTAGAGAAAAAACAAAAGGTTTGTTTGGTAGGAACCTATCTTGTAAAAGAACTTTACGGCGGTGAATCACCCATAGGCAACAATCTCAAGATAGGTAACGATATGTACAAGGTAGTAGGAGTCTTGAAAGAAACTGCTGATAGTGCAGAAGCAAGTGCAGATGATATGGTAATCGTTCCCTATACTGCAATAAGCAGACTTTCAATGGTGTCTACATATTATTTCAGTGCAGCTGATGAAAAACAAATAGATAAGGCAATGGCAACCTTAGAGCAGTATCTTTATAAAAAATTCTCAAATACCAATGCCTATAAAGTAAGCTCAATGGATGAGATGGTTGATGTACTGGATGAGGTTACAGGGAAAATGACCCTTATGCTTGTTTGTATAGCAGGTATATCCTTACTTGTCGGCGGTAGCGGAATTATGAATATTATGCTGGTTTCGGTAACCGAGAGAACAAGAGAAATAGGCATAAGGAAATCTCTGGGAGCAATGCAGAAAGACATTATGAGTCAGTTTGTGGTGGAAGCAGCAACCTCAAGTGTTACGGGAGGTGTCATCGGAATTGTATTGGGGGCGATACTGTCTTTTGTAGCCGGTAAATTTCTTAATATGACGGTTGTACCGTCAATTACTGCCGTTATAATAGCTTTTTCAGTATCTGCCCTTATAGGAATAACCTTTGGATATTTCCCTGCAAAAAAAGCTGCAAAGCTTAATCCGATTGATGCCCTAAGATATGATTAGAAAGGAAATAACAATGAAAAAAATACTTTGTTTTACAGTAATTATATGTATACTTTTAGGCGGTATGTCAGTAAATGCCAAAGAATACAGCTTTGAAGATATGGCAGAGTTTTTAAATGGACTTGATGTTCTTCACGGTGATGCTTCAAAAGGGGGAGACTATGATTTTTATTCATATTTAACCCGTGCTCAGTTTGCTAAAATTGCTGTTGCGGCATCCAAATATAAAAATAGTGTTCCTATTGGTACAAACACCTCTCCTTACAGTGATGTTCCGAGAACTCATTGGGCAGCAGGATATATTAAGGTTGCAGCAACCAATAAGCTTGTAACAGGTTATCCGGATTCCACATTTCGTCCTGATGCAACTGTGCTTTTAGAAGAAGCAGTAACTATTGCACTTAAGCTTTTAGGTTATGAGAATGCTGATTTCGGGGGAGAATGGCCTTACGGTCAACTTGGTATTGCAAATAATCTTGGACTTTTAGAAAATGTCAGCGGGGCAGTGGGAACACCTCTTAACCGACTTGATGCAATAGTTTTAATGTATAACACTCTTAACTGTGATACAAAAAGCGGAGGTAACTATCTTTCTTCCTTAGGCTATCAGCTTACAGAAGATGTTGTTCTTGTTTCTTCTTCGATTCAGGATCCGTCAATAGACTCGGACAGAGTTGTAACCTCTACCGGTACATATAAGGTAGCGAAAAATTTCGACTTTTCAAAAATAGGTGAAAAGGGAGATATTCTCTTAAAGAACGGCAAGGAAATAGTTAAATTCTTCGGCAACGGAAGAAATAAAGTGTCCTATGTGGTAATGGGAGTTCTTTCGGGAGATATAATTGTAAGCGATAAGGGTTCGAGCAAAGTCCTTAATTTAACTGAGGATACAGAGGCTTATTATAATAATACTAAGATGACAGCATCTTCATTGACCTCAAAGCTTAAAATGGGGGACTCAGTAAGTGTGCTGACCGATGATAAAGGGCAGATAAAGCATGTTGTTGCCCAAAATCAGGTAATGGATGGACCTTTAAGAGTAAACAGTCTGAACATACTTGATACACTCCTTTTAAATGAAAAAGAGGTAACTCTTATTAAGGGCGGAAGAATAGTTGATGTGTCTTCTCTTGCCATTAACGATATAATTTATTATTCTAAGGCTATGAATACTGTCTGGGCATATTCAGATAAACGTGTAGGTGTTTATGAAGATGCAATTCCAAATCAGGAGGCTCCTTCTCAGATAGTTGTTTCGGGAGTTACCTATGAAATAGAAAGTGCAGAAGCCTTTTCAAAGCTTTCCTCGACAGGTAGCTATAAGCTCGGACAAAGCATTACTCTTTTGTTTGGTAAGGACGGAAAAATTGCCGATGTTATAAGTTCGGGGGACGGGATAGAAGAGGTTATAGGTCTTGCTATTAATTCCGGAACCAAGGAATTTACTCTGAATGGTGAAAAGTACACTTCTAACTATTTAACCGTAGTAACGCCTGACGGAAATCAGATGGACTATGAAACAGATTATTTATATGATTTAAAGGGAAAAATAGTAAAGCTTACCTTTAAAGCAGATGGTATTACCGCATCTGCCATAACAACCGGTGGAATTTCGGGTACCTATTCCTATAACGGAGGAACCTTGGGCTCATCTAAGGTTGCAGCTAATGTACAGATTATAGATGCTAAAGAAACTATGGTTTCTGAAGTAGGCGCATATACTAAAATTTATCCCTCAAGAATAGATGGTGTTGAGTTTTCCTCAAAGGATATTCTTTACTATTCAAAAAACAAATCGGGGGAAATTGACCGAATGATTTTAAATGATATAACAGGTGAAAATTATCAGTATGGAATGATAATAGATGCGGCAGAAAAGGGGGGTACAACCTATTTTATAAATGGTGTAACCAAATCTACCGGAACCTATTTTACTGTAAAGCCCAGAACCTTTGGTAAATTTGATATGACAAATAATCAGTTATCAGGATTTCAGGCAATTCCTAATGTTAATATAGTAACCGAGCTTACATTGGGATATTTAAAGGACGGAAACGGAAAAAAATATACCTTAAGCGACAATGTCCAGGTGTACCGTGTGGATTATAACTTTAATTATAATCTATCAACCCTGTCCGATGCTGTTGAAAACTTTTCAAAATATTCGGTAACTGCATATTATGATAAATCGGATAATAAAGGTGGAAGAGTAAGAATTTTGGTTTTAAGATAAAAATAAGGATGTGAGATACTCACATCCTTATTTTTATCTCTCGGGTACTATATACCCTTTATTTTTTAATTCCTCTTCTATTTTATCAAGAATCAATATTGAATCGGCCTTAACTGTATGGTAATGATAACCTGAAGTAATATGCATAAGCTCTGTTGATTTTCCGCTTTTTATTCCATCCATATATTTATTTATACCCTCTGAGGAGAATAAATTAAGGTCAGCTCTTATTTTACCGTAAACCTTATGCCATACAAAAACATCTGATACAATTCCCCCAAGCGTTACAATAAGGGTAAGTTCATCTTCGGTTTTTTCGCTTGTATGTCTTACCTTGAATACTCTTTCGGCAAGATGGCTTTTACTCAGGATATAACCTTTATTTGTGGAAAGTATATCAAAACCTAAGGCTTTAAGCATTGCAATATCAGAAACTATAATCTGTCTTGAACAGTTAAGCTCAGAGCCTAAATATCCGCCCGAAACAGGCTCCTTAGCAGCTGACAATATAGCAGCAAGTTGTTTTCTTCTTTCCTGTGCCTTCAATTTATTATCCTCCTTAAATTGCATGAAGATTTTTAAGTGAAAGGTCTAAAATAGGTGCGGAATGGGTAAGTGCTCCGCTTGAAATAAAGTCAACTCCAATGTCGGTAAGTCTTTTAATGTTTTCCTTTGTAACATTTCCGCTGCACTCGGTCTGTGCCTTGCCTTTTACCATCTCAACTGCCTTTTTCATATCCTCAGGACTCATATTGTCAAGCATAATTATATCTGCACCTGCATCTAAGGCTTCCTTAAGCATTTCTAAATTTTCAACCTCAATTTCAATCTTTCTTACAAAAGGCGCATATTCCTTTGCCATTTTAATTGCATTGGTAATGCTTCCTGCGGCACCGATGTGATTGTCTTTAAGTAAAATACCATCACTTAAGTTGTAACGGTGATTGTTACCGCCGCCTACTTTTACTGCATATTTTTCAAAAATTCTCATATTTGGAGTAGTCTTTCTTGTGTCTAAAAGCTTGGTATTTGTTCCCTCTAAAAGAGAGGAAACTTCCTTTGTATAAGTGGCAATACCGCTCATCCTCTGAAGATAATTAAGAGCAGTTCTTTCCCCTGATAATAAAACTCTTATATCTCCTTTAATTATACCTATTAAATCTTTTGGTTTAACCTGATCTCCATCCTTAAAGAAAAATTCAAATTCGGTATTTTTATCAAGTAGCTCAAAAACTCTTTTAAATACATCCAGTCCGGCAATTATTCCATCTTCCTTGGCAATAAGCTCAACCTGACCTAATTTGTAATTGGGCATAACTGAATTTGTGGTAATATCCTCACTTGTAATATCCTCTTTGAGTGCATTTAAAATAAGCTCGTCTGCGTTAAGAAGCATTGTAATACTGTTCATAATTTATTTCTCCTTATCAATTTTCTCTTTTACAAGATTTTTATATTCTTCTTTATAATTTTGATACTTTGTAATGTCTGTATTAAATTCCTTTTGAGAAAGGGGTATGTAATTTTCTTTTATGTGAATTGCAGCTCTTTTAGCAAAAACAAGACTTTCTAAAAGCGAATTACTTGCAAGACGGTTTTTTCCGTGAACTCCGTTACATGCTGTTTCACCTGCAGCGTATAATCTTTTTAAATTTGTTTTTCCCTCTGTGTCAATCTTTATTCCCCCCATAAAATAATGCTGAGCAGGAACGATTGGGATATTTTCACAGGTGATATCAAACCCTTTATCTAAACAATGTTGTCTGATATTGGGAAAATGTGTTTCTATCTCTGAAACAGGTACATTTTTAAAGGAAAGCCATACGAATTTTGAACCCTCTTTTTCCATTTCCTCAAAAATTGCCTTTGCAACTACATCTCTCGGTAAAAGCTCGTCAACAAATCTATCGCCTTTACTGTTAAGAAGTATAGCTCCCTCGCCTCTTACCGATTCAGAAATAAGAAAGCTTCGCTCGTTTTCTTCGGTATAAAGTGTTGTAGGATGTATTTGTATATAGCTTATATCTTTTATCTCAATACCGTGTTTTATTGCAATTGCAATTGAATCACCGGTAAGGTGAGGATAATTTGTAGAGTGTTTAAAAAGTCCGCCTATTCCTCCTGTAGCTAAAATGGTATAATCAGCATGAATTTCTGTAAAATTCATATCTTCATCATGACATATAATTCCGTAACAGGTATCTTCATTTTTAAGAATGTCGACCATAGTTGCATTTTCACTTAAAGTTACATTGGGAAGAGAAAGTACCTTTTCAAGAAGCTTGGAAGTAATTTCCTTTCCTGTTTCATCCTTGTGAAATAAAATTCTCGGCTTGGAATGTGCGCCCTCTTTTGTATATTCAAATTTTCCTTCTTCATCTTTTGCAAAGTCAACACCAAGCTCAACAAGCTTTGTAATAATATTCTGAGATGAAGAAATCATCATTTTTACCGATTCAGGATTGTTTTCAAAGTGTCCTGCTTTTAATGTATCGTTATAAAAATCTTCATAATCATCTTGGGACTTTAAAACGCAAATTCCGCCCTGGGCGAGAAAAGAATCACTTTCCTCTTTTTTTCCCTTTGTTATAATATGTATTTTCTTATCCTGTGGTAAGCTAAGCGCTGCAAATAAACCACTGACTCCGCAACCAATTATAACTATATCTGTTTTTATTTTCTTAATCATAATTAAAACTCTAACATTCTTTCTAATGGCAGTAACGCCTTTTTCGCTAAATCATCATCTAAGTCAATTTCGTTATTTTCATTTTCAAGAGCAGACAGTATATTCAAAAGACTGTTCAGCTTCATATCGGGGCAAATAGGAGTCTCATCAACAAAGTAAAAGCACTTTTCAGGATTGCTTTTTTCCAGTTCATATAAAACACCTTTTTCAGTAAGAATTATAAATTCTTTGTTTTCTGAAGCACTTGCATAATTTATTATATCAAGAGTGCTTCCCAGGAAATCTGCAAGTTCACAAACCTCTTTTTCACATTCGGGGTGAGCTAAAATCAAAGCGTTCGGATGAAGCTCTTTTTGTCTTTGTACCTCTTCTTTTTTCATATTTGCGTGAATGGGGCAGTAGCCGTCGTTTAAAATTATATTTTTTTCGGGAAGCATTTCCTTTACAAAACGGCCTAAATTTTTATCGGGTATAAAGAAAATATTTTTATTGGGAAGCTTACTTACAATTTCAAGTGCATTTGATGAAGTAACGCAAATATCTGAATTTGCTTTTAGCTCTGCTGTGGAATTGATATAGCACACAACCGCTAAATCCTTATATAATTCTTTTAATTCCCTGATTTTTTTAATATCTGCCATATGTGCCATAGGACAGTCTGCCGATATATCGGGCATAAGTACCTTTTTTTCAGGATTGATAATTTTAGCACTCTCACCCATAAAGGAAACTCCGCAAAAAACAATTATGTCAGCCTTAGTCGTTTTTGCAACCTTTGCAAGATAGAAGGAGTCGCCTACATAATCTGCAATTTCCTGACTTTCACGCGGTGCATAAAAATGAGCAAGAATAATGGCATTTTTTTCTTTTTTGAGTTTTAATATTTTATCTTTAACAGTATTCATAAACACTCTGCCTTTAAATTTTTATTTCGACCTATTATATCAAAAAACTTGACAACTGTCAAGTCAACTGTAAAGTTTTTGTGTCGAAATTTTTTTATTGAAATTTTACTGTAAATAGTTTATAATATAAAAGGAAAAAAATTCAGGTTGAATTAGGATGCTGAAGCAGAAGAAAACAGGGAATATTCTCACAGTGAAGTTTTAAAAAGAGGACAAGCTAACAAACGGCTTTAAAATATAATTTGAAATTTATACATCTTCAGAATAAATTTGACCGGACTAACGCATCCCTTTAATTTAGATTGATTGCAAACGAATGGCTTAAGGCCTTTGAGGAAATAAAATAATGGAACCTAAAGATTATATAGTAACAAAAATTGAAGGCGAGTACGCTTATCTTTCAGACACCGATGGTAATGAAATATATATTGCTATGGCACTTTTACCTCCCAACACCGATGTGGGAAGTGAATTACATTACGAAATGTTTACCTACACATTAAAATAAAAAAGGAGGGCTAATAATATGAGTAATTTTGTATTAGCGGCTGCAACAACGGCAGATATGCCAAAAAGCTTTTTCGTTGAAAGAAATATAGAGTATCTGTATTTTACATTTCTTCTTGACGATAAAACCTATGATGATAATTTTGGAGAAAGCTATCCCTTTGATAAATTCTATCAGCGAATAGCAGAGGGGGGTATGCCAACTACCTGTCAGATAAATGTTGATCAGCACATGGAGTTTTTTGAAAAGTTCTTAAAAGAGGGGAAGGATGTTATATTCGTTTCGCTTTCTTCCGGGATTTCAGGCTCCTTTAACTCCTGTCAGATAGCGGCTAATGAGCTTAAGGAAAAATATCCGGAAAGAAAGCTTTATGTGATAGATTCTCTTGCGGCATCTTCGGGTTACGGACTATTTATGAAGTATCTTGCTGATTTAAGAGATGAGGGGAAAACAGTTGACGAGGTATATACATGGGCAGAAGAAAATAAATTAAATGTCCACCATTGGTTCTTTACCTCTGATTTGACTCACTTAAAAAGAGGCGGTAGAGTATCTTCAACCTCTGCACTTTTAGGAACACTTCTTGGTATCTGTCCTTTAATGAATGTAAGCTTTGAGGGTAAGCTTATTCCAAGAAAGAAAATAAGAGGTAAGAAAACCGTTATAAAAGAGGTTGTTAAAACAATGGAGGAATTTGCTTTTAACGGCAAAGAGTATAACGGAGATTGCTACATATCTCATTCAGCTTGTGTTGAGGACGCAAATGCGGTGAAAGAACTTGTTGAAGAAACTTTCCCTGCACTTAAAGGAAAAGTGCTTGTAAATGACATCGGCGCGGTAATCGGTTCGCATACAGGTAAGGGTACCGTTGCTCTGTTCTTTATGGGTACAACAAGAGAAGATTAATAAAAAGAGGGAGTTTAAAAAGTCTGACTTTTTAAACTCCCTCTAATTTATTTTATTCTTTTTAGGGGATAAGTATATAATTGTCCTTTTTACGAATATATTTCAAAGTTGGGTCATAGCAAAAAGCGTAAATTCCAAAGATTTCAAAGAAATCTTTACTTTAATATAAAATGTGAATTTTTATTGATATTTGATGTTTTATTTGTTTTTGCTTTTTGCGGTCTGGAGGGGTTAACATCCTCCCGATTGATAAGAGGATAGGAAAAAAGTTTCAGAATGAGCAAACTTAGCCCGAAGGGTAGTATCCGAAGCTGTATGTGATACAGCGAGGACTAAGTTGGGTCATAGCAAAAAGCGTAAATTCCAAAGATTTCGAAGAAATCTTTACTTTAATATAAAAATGTGAAATTTTATTGATATATGATGTTTTATTTGTTTTGCTTTTTGCGGTCTGGAGGGGTTAACATCCTCATCTATATTCTTCTTCCGTAATTTTCTATTGCACTCTTTTTAAATTCATCGAAAGTATCATTTTCAAGCGCCTCTCTGATATCTTCCATAAGCTTATTATAGAATCTTAAATTATGAGTAACTGCAAGTTTTAATGCAAGAGCCTCCTTTGCCTTGAACAGATGGCGGATGTACGCTCTCGAGTAATTTTTGCAAGTTTCACAATCACAGTTTTCATCAATAGGGGAGTCATCAAGCTCGTATTTCTGATTCATAAGATTTATAATACCCTTTGAAGTGAAAAGGTGAGAATGTCTTGCGTTTCTTGAGGGCATTACACAGTCAAAAAAGTCTACCCCTCTGTCTACTGCTTCGATGATATTAACAGGAGTACCGACACCCATTAAATATCTTGGCTTATCAGTAGGCATATATGGCTCAACCTTTTCGATTATATGATACATTTCCTCATTTGATTCGCCCACTGCAAGTCCGCCTATGGCAAATCCCTCACAGTCAATTTCTCTTATTCTTTTCATATGCTCTATTCTTAAATCATCATAGGTAGATCCCTGATTTATTCCGAAAAGCATCTGTTTTTTATTTATGGTATCATCCAGTTCGTTAAGTCTGTTCATTTCTGCACGGCAGATTTCAAGCCATCTTGTCGTTCTTTCAATAGAATCCTTAACATATTTATATGGAGAAGGATTTTCAATACATTCATCAAATGCCATTGCGATAGTCGATGCAAGATTGGACTGGATTTTCATACTCTCTTTAGGGCCCATAAAAATTCTTTTTCCGTCAATATGGGAATTAAAATAAACACCCTCTTCTTCTATTTTTCTTAACTTTGCAAGAGAGAAGACCTGAAAACCGCCGCTGTCGGTAAGAATTGGCTTATCCCAGTTCATAAATTTATGAAGACCGCCCAGCTTTTTAACAATCTCATCTCCCGGTCTTACATGCAGATGATAAGTATTTGAAAGCTGAACCTGAGTACCCATATTTTTTAAATCAATAGTAGACACACCGCCTTTGATTGCGGCACAGGTTCCCACATTCATAAAAACCGGAGTTTTAATAACTCCGTGCGGGGTATGAAATTCTCCTAAACGGGCATTTCCACATTTTTTTATAAGTTTAAACATAATAATATTCCTTTTCTATTTTATAAACATCGCATCACCGAAACTGAAGAAACGGTATTTTTCCTTAACCGCCTCGCTGTATGCCTTAAAAATATCTTCTTTTTCTGCCAATGCGCAAATAAGCATTAAAAGTGTAGATTCGGGAAGATGGAAATTGGTAATAAGCCTGTCTACAATCTTAAATTTATATCCGGGATAAATGAATATCTCAGTATCTGACTCAACAGGACTTATAACCCCGTCTTCATTTGCTGCAGATTCTATAACTCTTACTGAGGTAGTTCCTACTGCTATAACTTTTCCGCCTCTTTTTTTTGTGTCATTTATGATATTGCAGGTTTCTTCATCTATAAAAAAATGTTCGCTGTGCATTTTATGTTCTTTAATATTATCGCATTTTACAGGGCGGAATGTGCCCAGTCCCACATGAAGAGTAACAAAGGCTATATTTACCCCCATTTTTTTTATCTCTTCCATAAGCTCATTTGTAAAGTGAAGTCCGGCAGTAGGCGCAGCGGCAGACCCCTCATGCTTTGAGTATACGGTCTGGTATCTTTCCTTATCGGTTAACTTTTCCTTTATGTAAGGGGGGAGTGGCATTTGGCCTAATTTATCTAAAATGTCCTCAAAAACCCCCTGATAAGAAAACTCTACAATTCTGTTACCGTCATCCTTAACCTTTATAACTTTAGCGGTAAGCAATCCATCACCAAAGATAAATTCAGCCCCCTCTTTTGCCTTTTTTCCGGGTTTCAGGATTACTTCCCATCTGGTTAAATCTATTCTTTTTAAAAGTAAAAATTCTATTTTTGAGCCGGTTTCCTTTTTCACTCCGTAAAGCCTTGCAGGAATAACCCTTGTGTTATTCATAACAAGCAGGTCTCCGGGATTTAAATAGTCCTTTATATCCTTAAAAATTTTATGTGAAATTTTATGATTTTCACGGTCAAGAACCAGAAGTCTTGAACTTGCCCTGTCGGAAAGGGGAGTCTGTGCAATAAGCTCCTCCGGTAAATCATAATAAAAATCACTTAGCTTTAAACTGTCCAATTTTATTCTCCCTCTATTTCAACACCCTGATAGTAGTGTTTTAAAATGGTTATATAATCCCATCCGTCATTTTTTGCGTATTCCATAGCTCCGTGCTGGGAAAAGCCTACATGGTGGCCATTACCCTTGCCATAAATAACATTACCTGCTGACTTTTTAAGCTGTGTCAAAGCCCCTGCACCGTTCAATACATTAACAGTGGTACCTGCATCCTTTATTCCGTCAGCAGTAAGAATTTTTGTAACCGTAACTGGTTCTGTACCCCTTTCGGTTTTTGCAGTAACTACTAAATCTGAGGAGGGGATAGTGAAATTCTGGCTCTTAAGCCCGAGTATTGTTCTTGCGCTCTCTTTAGTAAATTCCTTTTTACCCTCAGTTCCCTCAATAATCAAAGAGGTAACAAGTCCGTAATCTGAAACCTTATTTATTTTTACCGAGGTAACTGTTCCTATATTATAGCCCCTATCCTTCATTTTTTTGGTTATGCTTTCATAATCAAGCTCAACCTCCCAGGTATAGTCGGTACAGTATTTATCTTCAACTGATTTTAAGTAATCGTATGGAGAACCCCAGACATCCTCAACATTTGCGGTAGCACCGCCCGAATGTGCAAAGTAAACTGCAGTGATAGGTTTACCTTTATAGGTTATAATCATATTATCAGTTTCATCAACTGCACGGTTAGACTGTTCTCTTTCCCACTTAGTGCCGATATACATCTGGCAATGGGTGGTAGCACAAAGAGCGAATCCATCGGATTTATGGCGTTTGGTGTTCTGCTCGTAATAGGTTCTTGCGCATACAGCCTGTGCTTTTTGTGCCTCCAAAGGTGCAGAAGCACCGATTTCTGCAGGTACAACGCTGTATAAATAATGTTGCATTGTAATATTGCTTATTATATTAAAGGCAGAACCTTTTTTTACAAATTCAATAATATCTCTGTAAGTTTCCTGATTTCCGAAATCCATAAGCCCATCTTCTGCGGCGGCAATTCCCAGTCGGTGACTGTCAGTTTGCGAAAAGAGTAAAAGTATCTTTCCATCACTTCCCGAAACCTTAATAAGAGAATCATCAGGCTCAATTATATAAGCTGTTTGGTTAAAGGTTTTTGCTGTTTCCAATGCCTTGTTGGCATCTTCGGAAAGCATTAGCTCATTGTATACAGCATATATAATATTATCCTTTACGAATGGTACCATTCCTTCTTTCTGATTACAGTAGATAAAAGCATCGGTAACCGAGCCGAAATAGGACTGTTCTACTACAAGATAGCTTTTGTTGTGAGAAACCGTAACCTTTGCCCCTTGCAGACTGCCTAAGCTTACAGGCTCATCTCCTACACTGAAAAATTCAAATTTTTTTGTGGTGGAGGATACTGTAGGAGAATTAACAGCACTTCCTCCGTATTTAATTCCTATTCTTACTCTGTCGGACACATCATAAGCACCAAATACATTAACCGAAGTTAATATAAGAGTAAGAACTGTCAGTAAAATAAAAAATCTTTTCATTAATTTTCATCCTCTAAAAGCTTAACCGTCATTTCCGCATTTGTAAGTGCTTTTTTATAAAGCTCTTTTTTGGAAGCGGTAAGATTTTTTCTTATTTCGTCTTTGTTGTTCATTATGTGATTAAGGGAGCTTCTTATATACACACCGTCAAGATTAGAAGCATCTGCAACCATATCCTGATTTATGTATTCCAAAAAGCCCTTGATTTTAGGGTCATATATAAGTCCGATTACGGGAGTGCAGACTGTGGTTGCATATATAAGAGAGTGAAGTCTCATGCCGATAACAAGTTCACAACGGGAAATAAGTCCCATAAGCCTTTCGGCAGATTGTTCATTTTTTATAATAACACCAGGAGATGTCATTCTTTTAATAATATTGTTTGTAACCGTCAAGTCTTCGCTTGGACGCATGGTTATAAACACAGTTCTTATATTATATGTTTCATAAGCATAGTCACAGATACCTGCAAGTTTTGCTTCAAAGAGCCTGTCATTTTTATTCCAGCCTCTTACCGAAACTGCAATATATCTTTCTTTAGGATTAAGACCGTATTCTTTCATTAAAGCGGTAGTTTCCTCCTCTGAACAAGGGGGGAGTGTTATTGCAGGGTCTGCAGTAACAAAAACATTTTCATTTTCAACGCCGATTCTTCTCAGTTCGTTTAAAGAAAGAGTATCCCTTAGTGTGATAAGGTCAGAAAGGGAAGTAACCTCAGAGGCTATTTTTTCATTTTTTTCTTTAAAGGGGCCAAATCCGTTAGCATATACCACAAGCTTTAACCCCATTTTTTTTGCAAGTTTCATAAGATACAAATAATAGTATAGGGAATGAGAACTTGTTGCATCATGAATTAAAGTACCGCCTCCGTTGATAAACAGTCGTGATTTCTTAAGAGCCTTTTTAACTGAGAAAATATTAAAACGGTTAACTGCATCGACCTTGAACATCATTCGTGTCTGTTTTGGGTTTTTAGAAAGAGTAAGTATTCTTATATCCTCTTTATACTTTCTTAAATTATCAATTATTGCAGATAAAAGCGCATCGTCACCGCTGTTGTTAAAGCCATAGTATCCGGACATAACAACGTCGTATTCTTTTGGTTCATTATAATCCTTTAAGATTTTTTTGTATATCTCAATATGAGACTTTGCAAGATTATCACTTGAAAAGCTGGTTGTAGCCTTGTTATAAAGATTTTCCCCAAGACGGTTTCTTAATTCCTCATTTTCTGCAAGTTCCAGAATTCTTTGTGCAAACTCATCTGAGTTTTCATTTTCAAATAAAAAGCCCGTCTCGTTATTTTTAATAAGGTCGCCGATACCTCCCACATCTGAGCTTATGGTAGCTTTTTTTAGCTTTGCTCCCTCTAAAAGAACATAAGGGAAGCTTTCGCTTAAGGAGGTTAATGTGTTTATATCAATGGCATTTATAAAATTGTAAATATTTTTTACAAAACCTGTAAAATAAACTTTATCGCCAATACCCTTAAGTCTTGCAAGTGCCTTAAGCTCATCCATTAAAGGACCTTCTCCTGCAAGTAAAAATCTTAAGTTTCTGTTTTTGATAAGAGCCTTGTGAGCCCCCTCGATAAATATTCTGTGCCCCTTGACATAGTCAAATCGTCCGATTATTCCTATGTATGTGAATTTAGGATTGTATTCAATTCTGTGTTTTTTGAAAAAATCTTCTTTTTCTGTAAACTGAGGCTCGTAGTTAAAATCCATACCGTTATATACGGTAAATACCTTGTTGGGTTTAAAGCCTCTTTCAATAAGCATATCACGGAACTTGTCCGAAACGCCGATATGATAGTCTGCCGCTCTTAATGCAATCTGATTAAGACCGGTAAAAATATATTTCTTATAAAATCCCTCGGTGAAGTCAAGAAGATAATCACTGTGAACTGTGGAAATTACCGGAATATTAAGCTTTCTCTTTAAAAGTGCTGCAATGAAGTTAGCTCTTGCGCCGTGAACATGCAGAACTTCGAAACCTTCCTCGTTTATTATATCGGTAATTTGCTTTAAAATTGATAAATCGCCACGGTTTTTCTGCTCAATAAGAACCGTATCGATTTCTTTTTTCAGTATGTCCTGATAGAATACCCCGGGAGTCAGACAGATAATTTTTACATCGGCATATTTCTTTAAAGCATCCAAAAGAGCAAAAACGTGTGTTTTTGCTCCTCCTGAATCCCCGCCGCTTATCATATGAAGAATTTTCATTAATCCTTTAACCTTTCCTTTTTAGTGATATTAAGTGTTGCCTTTATAAGCCCCAACATTATAAAGAACACAAACATAGTTCTCGGATAGAACCATATATATTCAACTCCGCTTACAAAAATAACGCCCGTAAGTGAAGCAAGAGATGCACAGATATAATTTTTCTGTTCTTTGGTAATATTTCTTCTTATATTGGTTGTAATAAGTCTTTTTAGTGTAACAACCCAGTAAAGTATAAAAGAAATAAAACCTAAAATACCAAGCTCAACAAGTACCTCCATAAAAAGCATATGAGAGTGGGGAGCAAGTATCGCAGACGGGTCTGCATAGCTTGGATAAAGAAGGGAAAATGCTTTCGGACCAAGACCAATTCCCATAACCCAGGTGTCTTTTAACATTTTTAAAACACCCTCCCATATAACCAGACGGTATTTGTTGGAGGTGTCCTTCATACTTCCTATAGTAAGAATTCTGTTCATAACCGTTTCAGGTAAAAAAGGAATCATTGCAATCCCCAGTATAGCAAGTAACGGAAGTAATTTATAATTGTAAAATCCAATAAATACAACTGCTGAAATCAACAGAGATACCCAGCAGGAACGGGAATAGGTATAAACCAAAGCAACAAGCGGTATAAGAAGCATAATGAACCACAACGCTTTTTGTTTTTTATCCTGCTTATTAAGAGCGTAAGCTGCCATAAACGGAATAAACATAACAAGATATTCCGCATAGTTATTAGGATTTTCAAAGGTAGAGTAAGCACGGCCGGGCATACCCTGATTTGTTGTCATATCGGTAAGTCTTACATCTATTTCAACACCCACAATACCCTGGTAAATACAGTAAAGGGAAGTGAGGATAAGTCCTATTGAAATAATCCCCGTAAAACTTTGTAAATCCTCTGTCCTTTTTATTGAGCCTGATGTAAGAAGCATAAACATAAAGGAAGTAACAAAGAACATAAATATTCTCATGCTGTCTCCGGGAGCTAAGGAAATGATTATTCCCATAAAGGAGGCAAACATAAAAATAAGCATAATAATATCAAATCTTGATACTCTGTGAGAAAAACTTTTTCCCGAAAGAAGGGAAACAAAGTAAAGCCCCGTTAAAACACATGCCATTAAAAGTCCGTAGATGTTATTCCATTTATTTCCCGGAACGCATACCATTAAAACAATGAATATACCAAGGATATTCATAAATTTAAAGCGACCGTCCTTGTTTACAAGATTATATAAACTGTTGTTGATACTTCCCGTATTGACTTTTCTTAAGTTCTTGTAAATTCTTGAAAAAAAGGAGATAATGACAATCAGAATTTTATCAGTCCATTTAAGAATGGAAGATTTTTCGGTATAAACCTGAATTTTATCCTCATGATGGAAGAAACGGTAAATCCAGCTTTCCTTAAAAACTTTTATAAATCCGTTTTTAGCTTTTGAAAGTATGCGGTAAATCAGACTGAATTCAAAGGTTTTAAGAAGCTTTATCATAGCAAAAATAAATTTGCCCGGAATACTTTCTTTAAACATTTTTTATCCCCGCTTATTTAAAATTAATATCGTAAACTCTTAAGTAAAGCTTTGATTTTCCTGCAAGTAACACAAAGGTGTGTCCTACATAGTATTTTGAAGCGTTAACAATCATACCGTGGTCATATTTGGTTGCCTGAACTTCGCCTGTTAAAATCATTGACTTATAGCCCTCTTTAGAGGAAGTAACCCATGCGCCCTCTGAGTTTGTTCCATAGGAAACGGCAGGAGCGAATTCAATATTGGTAACAACGCCTAAAGAAACATTTTTTCCTTCGTCCATAAGCTTGTCGCCAATCTGAATTTTATCTGCAACAAAATCAGAAACCTCTTCAATGTAGAATTTAACCTCTGCAACCCCTGCTGTATCGGTACTGTTCATACCCGGGGCTAAAAACTTAAATCCCACAAAAGCAACTGCCGCAATTATAACAAGGATAATTACAAGGTCAATAATATTAATTTTGCCGAATAGTTTTCCTTTTTCATCAATAATCATAATAATTTACCTCTCTTTAAAATAGTATATATTTCTTTTGTTTTTAAAACCGTCAGTGATACGGCGTAAACGATAACGCCGACAGCTCCCGATAAAAGAAGCTTAAGTATAAGATTGATTTTACCGTCTCCGAAATCAATTCCCTTTATTAAATAAACGGCTATTGCCATAATGATACAGGAAATCGCGGATTTTATAAGAGTAACAAATAAAGCCTTTAACTTTATTTTATTATTTTTAATCTTAAACAATATTAAAATATTCAGTCCGCCGATTAGTGATGCCAGAGAATACGCAACTGCAATTCCTGGAAGTCCCAGATGCTTAACAAGAATAAAGCTCAGTATAATATTTACTGCCATTATAATCACACCGTTATATGCACTTGTCTTAGTATTGTTAAGTGAATAAAAAGCACGGTCGCAGATTTCCTTAAATCCTATTCCCAAAAAAGCAAACGAATACATTTTAAATACATCCGAGCCTAAAATAAGATATTCCTCGGTAAATTTCCCGTATCCGTATATAAGGTCTATGATTTCGTAAGAAAACATATAAAATGCAAAGGAAAGGGGAATAAGCAGTAAAATCATACTGTTTAAGGTTGTTGTAAGATGTAATTTGAAATCTTCGTCATTTCCCTTTGCTGCGTGGGAAGAGAGCTTAGGATATATAACCGAAGCTACCGCAAGTACAAGAGTCATAATAATCTGAATGCCTAAATTCTGTGCATTGTTAAGTACTATGTATCTTTCCGGGTCGTAGGAAAAAGCAATCGACCCGTTTGTAAGCATATTTATCTGGTATGCACATACGCCCACTATAACCGGTGCCACAACTTTGAAGATTTTAAACATATCCTCGTTATTGTAGTTAAAGCTTGGTCTGAAACTGAACTTTGTAGCTTTAAGAGACGGAACCAAAAATGCCGCCTGAAGGAAAAAGCCGAAAAGTGTTGCAAATGTGAGTCCGTAAATTCCCCATTTTGATGAAAGGAAAACAAGGTAAAGAATACTTACTATACTGCTTGGAAGACTTACCATCGCTGCAAGGTAGAATTTATTATTTGCCTGGAGAAGACTGCTGAAAATATAATAAAGTGCAATAAACAGTACAGATATAATCAGTATTCTTATGGCAAATGCACCGTAAGGCGAACTTGTATTCCCTGCTAAAGAGGCAATAAATGGGGCAAGTAAGTTAACCAAAAATATTATTACAGCCGATGCAATAACAGTTAAGGAAAGGGTATTGTTAATAAAGCTGTTTGCCCTGTCAAGAGTATGGTTTTCTCTTAAATCGGTATATATGGGAAGAACTGAGGTAGTAAGTGTTGTTCCTATAACGGTAGTAAGAATATTACTGAGGGTAAGTGCATAGGAATACGCCCCGGTTAAATCATTTACACCGATTTTCGAGGTTATAAAACTGTTGGCAATAAGAGCAAGACCGCGGGAGAGAATGTTTATTATAAGAACAATCACCGCGGTTTTTGCAATTTTATTTTCGTTCATAATAAGCTCCGTATAAAGTATTTATATTATATATAATAAAATAAAATATACAGATAGTCAAGTAAAAACTAAATTACCGACTTAAAACTGAAGTATACTTCACCGTCAACTATGTTGAAAGAGGCATATTTTAATTTATTTAAGACTTCGTGAGGATTTTCGTATGAAAACTTGGGTATGTCACAGACAGTTATATATCTTATACCGTCTTTCACTTTGTAAATATTATCATTTCCAAATGTTATTATAAATATATTTTTATTTTTTAAATTTTCCTTCAAAAGTGCGGTTAACACTTCAAGCTCTTTTTCATCGGTGTGCTTACTTATATCAAGAGGCATTGTAATAAATACATTTTTCTGATTTACCCCTTTTTTAAATACTCCGGAAAGCCAATCCCATTGCTCTGGTTTGGTGGAGGTAATACTACCCTTACTGTTGTCAAGCTTTATAAACAGGGAATGGTCAGTGTCCTCTCTTCCGTAATTGGTAACTTTTATAGCAGGAACGGTAACATCTTCGGGAATATATTTAAAAGCGGATAAATCGCAGGTGTTTGCAATAATATTTCTCTTTGCCGTCACATAGTTTGTAAAAAGCGTATCCTCGTTGTCATTAACTCCGAAAACTGAAAAGTTAAATCCTTTCTTATCGGTTTCTCTTTGAAATTTATCAAGAACCGGGGGAGTTTCATATTCATAATCTCCAATGGGAATTTTAAGAGTTATATCCCCATAGTTTGCAATAAGAAGTCCGTCATTTTCAGTTGTAAGAGTAACCTTATCACTGCTTACAAGCCCCTTTGTTCCCTCAAATTTAAAATCAAGATTTGAAGCACCTATATAGTGTGAGTATCCATCTGAATTTTCAATGTAGAATTTAATATCCTGCTGAGTTTTTTTATTATTAAGACGGGTAACCGATGCGGTCAGTCTGTCAGGCTTATCATAAGCTGTAAGAGTAAGTGTATTTGTTACATCTTCATAGGTAACTTTTATTGTGTGTTTGCCGGAAGTTTCAGGAATATAAGAATTTCCTTTAAATACACCATTTGAATCAGAGGTATATTTGATTTTTTTTGTATCAAGCTCAAATTTATTTCCGTATTCGTCATAAGCCGAATCAATATTTATTTTTACGGGAAGACCGGGGAAGGTGGCATCCTCCGAAAGAGAAGCCTTGAAGCCCTTAAAATCTCCCTCTTTCCTTTGGGCTGTAATACCGATAGAATTTATAACCTTTCGGTAAGAGGAACGGGAATATATGTTTTTAATTGGATTTCCGTCATAACTTGCCGCAAGGTCGGTGGAGCCTCCACCGTCAAAGCTTAATGCACTGTAACAGCCAAGCTCTTTCAAAAATGTTGCAATTTCGGTAAAATTCATACCTCTTGAGTAAGTCGTTCTTCCGTTTACTGTAAACAGAATGATCTTTTTACCCGTTTCATCAATACCGACAGCAGTCATAGGCTGTACGGAATTTGAAAGGGTAAACGGTGCAATTTCGCCATTTTTTAAAAGAACTGTTCCTCCGCCTATTGCTTCCTTAATGTTTTCAATATCGGGGGATACGGTAAAGGATAATTCAACCTCATCGCCTACCTGGAAATTTTCGGATAAAAATAAACTGTATCTTAAGGAGTTGTGAAGCACATATCCGTTTTCGGGAATTTCAACACCCTCTTTATTGGAATAAACTCCTGTAACTATACCGTCTTCAACAACTACCTCGTATCCATCCTCCATTGAACCGGGGGAAACTTTACCGAACGAAGAATCATAAAGCTTTAAGTAAGTTGGATGAGCAAGTTTATTGTAGAATAAGATTTTGCTTGAGTCATTTGTTCTTTTGGAAGTAACCATAATATCAAAGGTAAAATTACCAACTGAAAGAAATCCGTCCATATCCATTGTAAGAGTGCTGTAATTAGGGTCTGTTGAAGGAGTGGTTAAAAGAGTGGAGTCCTTAATCATCATACCCTCAGAAGAAGCCCCCTCATTATAGGTGGTAAAGAAATCTCCGTTTATAGCCGCTACGACATTTTCGTTGTCTTTAGCAAATCCCAAAACAGTATTTCTGTCTGTTACAGAGTCCTCGGTAAGAAGCTTTAACCCTACTCCCTCGCTGTTTAAATCCACTGTAACATAGTTAATGTCAAACCAGCCCTTGCCATTTAATCTTTTTATTTTTGTAAGGGTAACACCGTCTGTTATATACCCTTCGGTAACCTCCTCATATATACCCTCCGCAAAGGCAGGGAGGGTAAAAAATATGCTTATCAGTAGAATGATAGTTAATAATATTGATGTTTTTCTCATAATGAATCACCTCGTCTTTAAGTTTATCATAAAAAGGCATCTTTGTGAATACTACTTGCAAAAATTTAATTTTTTTGTTACAATATTGATAAAGTGCAGTAAGACTCGAACACAATATGCCCTAAACCTGTTAAATTCCAATCTTTTTAATTTGTCGTTCTCGTAAGGCGTCAGCCTGACTTCGAACGAACGCATCAAAAATCTTGAAAATTTGCGAAGGTTTAAGGTCTTCGAGTTTTAAAATGAGAAAATTTGTTCCAGATAAAGAAATTTCAAGGATAATACTTTCGTATATTCGCAGGGATTTCTGCAATATGGGGCGAAATTTCCATTTTAAAACCATATGGTGTTCAAGTCTTACTGCACTAGCCATAACCAACAGCATACGAACCCGCTTTAAGATATAAAATTTTCCTTACTCATCGTTGTCGGGCTTGAAATATTTTAATATTCCTTCTCCCTTTCGCCTTGATTAAGAAAAATTTTATAACTTA
>JAZOVB010000186.1:0-1520 GCA_045658425.1 Clostridia bacterium
AAAAAGACATCCCATCACCGATGAGATGTCTTGAATTTGTTAAGGCTCTATAATAAATGTTCGGGTAACCAAATAGAGCCTACGAAGAAAAATTGAAATAAAATAAAAAAGTAGAGCATATTTGGAGGAAATCCGTTAAAATGGAATTGCTTAGAAACCATAAACGGAGAACCAAATATGCTCTACAAACATTTTACAGAAAAACTTCTCGGATTGCAAGGATTAAATATAACAGATATCGTGGAAAATGAAAAAAATATCATAATTTACGCAGAAATGGAAAGAAAAGAACATACTTGTATCTGTTGCGGTACCGCAACGGATACAATCCACGACTACCGAGAACAAGAAATTAAAGATATTCCAGCCTTTGGAAAGCTTGTCAGCATAAAATTACGGAAACGCAGATACCGATGCAAACACTGCGGTAAGAGATTTTTTGAAACAAATTCATTTTTACCTAAATATTATAGAATGACTAACAGATTATCTGCATTTGTAATAGACAAGCTTCGTGATGAACGTTCATTTACAAGCGTTGCCAGAGAGGTTAACCTCTCTGTATCTACTGTAATTAGAATATTCGATACTGTTTCCTATCCTAAAGCCGATTTATCTCAGGCTCTTTCTATTGATGAATTCAAAGGTAATACTTGGGGAGAAAAATACCAATGTATTTTAACAGACCCTGTAAACAAGAGAGTTTTAGATATACTACCTGAAAGGTACAAACCGTATTTAACAAGCTATTTTAAGCAATATCCAAAAGATATACGCAATAGCGTAACTTATTTTGTTAGCGATATGTGGCGCACTTATGCAGATATTTCTGATGTATGGTTTAAAAATGCAACTCCGGTAATAGATAAATACCATTGGATACGACAAGCTATATGGGCATTTGAAAATGTACGAAAAGAAGAACAAAAGAAATTAAGTCCCGAACTCAAAAAGTATTTTAAAAGGTCGAAGTCTTTACTTATTAAGCGGTATGACAGTCTTGAAGAAGAACAAAAGCAACAAGTTAATGTTATGCTATATTATTCCGTAAACATAAGCAGAGCATACTTTTACAAAGAACAATTTTTAAAGATATTAAACAACAAGGATGCCGAAAACGCAAAGAATGCTATGACCGAATGGATCGCAAATGCAGAAAACTGCGGTATACCGCAGTTCGAAAAGTGTGCTGAAACGATGCGCAACTGGTACAAAGGTATTATTAATTCATTTTCTACATCTATTACCAACGGATTTACTGAAGGTTGCAACAACAAGATTAAAGTTTTAAAACGAAATGCATACGGTTACCAAAATTTTAAGAGATTCAGAAACCGTATTTTACATATATTTTCTCACCAACATAGCAATAACAAACAAGCACCCGCCTGACCGCGACTGCTTGCATGAACTTTTTCATTTTAACTCTTTACCCCAACTATTGACAAAGAGCCTTTTTATCCTAACAAAGGTTTTACTACATTTGGAAAATCATTATAATCGTCAATAGTTAAATAATT
>JAZOVB010000187.1:0-1406 GCA_045658425.1 Clostridia bacterium
TTGCATTCCTGTGTAATCTTTGCAATATCTAATTCCGGTTTTTGATAAGTTTTCATTTAATCCTTCCTTTCTTTTTATTCTTTTATAAAGAGTAATGGACCTGAATAAGTGGTAGTTGCAAGATTAATTTCAAAGGTTTCGCTTTCTTTACCTTCAGGAACCTCACATTTTATTTTCCATATATTTTTGCTGACATTTCCTGCTGTGTCAGGATCATACGCAGTACCGGTAGCATCAGCATAAGAATTTTTTTCAATATAATTTATTTGCTTATCCAGTTTAACCGCTCCGGTCGGAACGCAACTTGTGGTAGTATTAAAATACAATGTTGCAGTTTTATTGAGTGTAAATTTAATTTTATAATTAAGTGATGTACTTCCGCTATGGATGCCTCTTTTGGTTTCAATTATCTTAGCACCTTCCATTTCTTCTGGAAAATCAAGATAGATATGATATTTATCCGCAAAAACCCTGGTTGCTCTATTAAAAATATCTGCTCCGAAAACAGTAGGCTTAGGATTATTATTTTCGTCAAGGTCATATTGCGGGTATTTGAGAAAGTCCGCTCTTATACCACCATTATAAATAACCGAAGAATCCGCTGTATTTGTCAGAGATATATCGGTTACAGCAAATGGTTCTTTGGTATAATTTATAATATACTCTTCCTCTGTTCCGCCGTGGGATTTTGTATTTAATATTATTTTTCCGTTTTCATGTTGAAGCTCCACATTTGTTCCTATGTCCTCTGCTATGTACTCAAGCTCTGGTTTATCTGAAGCGGAAGCGGGAAGGACAACATCATATTCCTTTTTGTCGGGATTAAAATTTTCAAGCTTAGCACCATAAATAAATATATCTTCAATCTTTGCGTTATCCGACTTGAACACCGAAGGATTAAGAAGCGAATTCATATTTTTAAAACTATCCCATATAAAACTTTTAATTTTTATCCCGTCAGTATTTGAAGGAAGAGTATATAAAGTTTTAAGTTCCCTTTCTTCATTCTCGGATTGAAAAGTATATGGGTCAGATATTATATCCGTTACTACTCCATCTTTATAAACTTGTGTTATAAGAATTGCTGATTCAGGCAAATTTTTACCTCTTATAACTTTTGATTTTACAGTAATTGTTTCCCCGCCTGTAAGTTCTTTTATTTCCTCACCCTGACTGTTATAGTAGTTAAATGATTCAAGTTTTAAGTTATCAGACGCATGTGAAGAAATTGACGGTATCAATATAAAAGTTAAAGCCAATAACAAACCAAGAATTCTTTTTATCATATTATTCCCCCTTTTGCTGATTTTTCACTTCGTTAACAGTAGTATCAATATATTTTTTAAACATTCTGCAAAAAGACGGTACCGAATCATATCCGCATAACTGGGCAACCTCGTTTAAAG
>JAZOVB010000188.1:0-1158 GCA_045658425.1 Clostridia bacterium
CAACAAAAGAAGTTAATCAAGTTTTTTATAATACAATTAAGCATAATAAGCTAAACTGAACTGCCCCAAATTGTACGGACAGCACAAAAAACACCCCCTATGGTGTTAAATATTAAATTTTAAGCAACATACTGACTTCGAAATTCTATCGGAGTCAGTTTTGTTTTTAGTTGAATTCTTTCGTTGTTGTAAAAGTCGATGTATTGACCTATGAGGAGGCGAGCCTCCTCATAGGTTCTCAGTTTTGTTCGATATACACATTCGGTTTTGAGAATAGAAAAGAAATTTTCAGCCATAGCATTATCATAAGGGTTACCACGTCTTGACATTGATGGAGTTATGCCGTATGATTTAGTCAGGTTAAAATATGCTTGCGATGTATATTGAAACCCTTGGTCACTGTGGAGCTGCAACTCTGCAGTGATTTTTTCTTTTCTCTTAGCTGCTTTGATTGTTCTTAGTACAAGATTTATGTTTTGTTCTGTTCCGGTTTTGTATGCAACAATACTGTTATCATACAAATCTCTGATTACTGACAGATAAAGAGTTCCTTGCCCGGTCTTTATGTATGATATATCTGTAACCCACTTTTGATTCGGTCTGTCAGCCTTGAAATCTCTGTTCAAAAGATTAGGATAACGATGTATATGTTCTCCGTAATTGCGATATCTCTTTCTTCTGATTACTGATAAAAGGTTGTATTTCTGCATAACTCTTAATATGGTTTTCGGATCATGATGTATTCCCTGTTTTTCAAGCCATATATGCACTCTGCGATAGCCGTAGGTTTTTCCATGCTTTTCCTGACATTCTTTTATTTTTTCTGCCAGCGGTAAATCCTTTGCTGGTATATCCATTCTTTTTACATAATCATAGTAACCGCTTCTTGACACATCGAAGAACCGGCACATTTCACTTATTGAATACTTTTCCTTATGACGATAGATAACCATAAACTTTACACTTGTTCTCACTTCCTTTCTGTGAGCGAGAGAAAATCCCGCATCAGTTCATTTTCCATTTCTAATGACTTTATTTTTGCATCTTTACGAG
Source organism: Clostridia bacterium (assembly GCA_045658425.1). Lineage (GTDB taxonomy): Bacteria > Bacillota > Clostridia > UMGS1840 > HGM11507 > SIG450. The sequence goes on from JAZOVB010000188.1 coordinate 1,054, forward strand.
CGACTATATATCGAAGCTCAGCTATCCTATCTTCTTCACTCACAACATAATTTTTGGGCGGTCTGCCTTTTCTTTTCAGTAACATTCCTGCTTTTATTTTCATTT
>JAZOVB010000189.1:0-1255 GCA_045658425.1 Clostridia bacterium
TTGCTATATCTTTGATGAAAAAACAAAAAATCAGATTAGCATTTTACTTTTTGTATTTCTGTAAAGAGTTAAAGCGTATGAGAAAGGGTGATAAAAAATGAACACAGCACCTAAAATATCTTTAATAATGAGTGTGTATAATGGCGAAGATTATTTATCCGAAGCAATTGAAAGTGTTTTAAATCAAACTTTTAAAGATTTTGAACTTATTGTGATTAACGACTGCTCTACCGATAGCACGGTTGAAATATTAAATAGATTCGCAGAGCTTGACAAGCGCGTGAAAGTACATAACAATGAAGTGAATTTAAGACTTCCGTCATCTCTTAACAAAGCTATATCTTACGCACAAGGTAAATATATTGCAAGAATGGATGCAGATGATATATGCCTGCCTGAAAGACTTGAAAAACAGTATAATTTTATGGAGAATAATCCGGGTGTAGCTCTGTCTTCTTGTAGATTTATGACACTTAAAAACGGACTTATTTCTTCAGGCGGATGCGGAGGAAAAAGCGACAATGAATCTATAAAAGCTTTGCTTTTGGTTACAAATCCGATACTCCATCCCGGAATTATTGCAAAAGCTGATGCTATCAGAAGTTTGGGTTATGATAAAAACTTCACCTGTACCGAAGATATGGAACTTTGGACAAGATTTGTAATGGCAGGCTATGATATAGAGATTATGCCTGAATATCTTATGATATACAGACTTCATGACAAACAAATTACCGAAACAACCCTGGAGAGACAGTATAAAGAAGTTATTGCTATTCAAAAGAACTATTATGGAGCACTTCTTGAAACTATGAATAGTGAGCAAGAGGAGTTTTATATCAGAGGAATTTATTTTAGAGAAAATAAAGACATAAATAGATTCTGTGAATTTTATAAATGGCTAAAGGCAGTTAATCGCAAAACGAAAGCATTTAGTAAAGATGCGTTAAACTATGCCATGTTTGAAATCTTGGCAGAATATAAAAGAAAAGGTATTACAAAGACTAAGCTAATAAAGGCAATGCTTTTATTTGGAATACCTTATCTTGCAAAGGAAATTCCCGGGCGTAAAAAAAGAGCACGCATAGATGGACACAGGTGCATTGAAAGTGCAGAAAAAATAGGACTTAAGCAAACCGGAGGAACTTTGGAATTTCCGACTTTTTCAAAATGAAAAAATAGGAGCTTAAAGTATGCAAATATTTGAATACCCATACATAATCATAACCATTTTGCTTTTATGCTTTATTGTTCT
>JAZOVB010000190.1:0-1121 GCA_045658425.1 Clostridia bacterium
TGAAGTTATGGAAGAACTTATAAAAAATATTGATGAATTTTTAGGTTAGGTGAAAGATATGAAAGTTATTTTAACAGCTGACGTTAAAGGTCAGGGAAAAAAAGGCGAAATTAAGAATGTTTCAGACGGATATGCTAATAATTTTCTTCTGAAAAAAGGATTGGCTATTCCTGCTACTAATGATAATCTTAATGTGTTAAAAAACAAAAACGCATCCGAAGAACACAAAAGACAGGTAGAGCTTGATAATGCAAAAGCATTAAAAGATCAGCTTGAAGGTAAAGAAATTGTTATTGAAACAAAAGGCGGAGAAGGTGGTAAACTTTTCGGCTCAATTACATCAATGGATATTGCTGATGGTATTGACAAATCCCTTAAGATTAAAATAGATAAAAGAAAGATTCTTCTTAAAGATAATATCAAGCTTGCCGGTGTTTATCAGGTAGAGCTTAAGCTGCACAAAGATGTTACTGCGGCTATTAAAGTTAATGTTAAAAGTAACTGAAAAGATTGAAGGTTAATAATATGGATATCATTAAAGAATTGCCTTTTTCGCAGGAAGCGGAGCAAGCAGTTTTAGGCTCAATTTTACTTGATCCTCATAAAGTAAATGAGGTTCTTGGTATTATTGAACCGTCTCATTTTTATATTGAAAAAAACAAGCATGTTTTTGCAGGTATGAAAGAGCTTAATGACATGGGTCAGCCTATTGATATCATTACCCTTGGGAATTTACTTATAGGTAAGGGGATTTATGAGTCAATCGGCGGGAATGATTATATTAAAGAAATCGTCAATAATGTTCCTTTAGCTCTTAATGTTGCTGCTTACAGTGAAATAATTAAAAATAAAGCTATTCAGCGAGACCTTATAAAAGCGGGTGAAGAGATTTCAAGAACCTGTTATGAAGACGGAGCTGTGTCCAATATGCTGGATATAGCTATTGATAAGGTGTTTTCTGTTGCTTCCAAGAAACAGAACGGGGCTGTTACTCATATAAGAAGTATTATTTATGATAATTATAATAAGCTGTCAGAGCTTATGCAGGCTGGGGCATCAATTTCAGGGTTATCCACAGGATATAAATATCTTGATGCTAAAATTCTTGGTATGCAACCGGG
>JAZOVB010000191.1:0-2190 GCA_045658425.1 Clostridia bacterium
AACGAAGAAGAATCCTATTTTTAAAGGCTTAAGGCGGATTTGGTTGACTTTTAAGACACCCTAAGCTTCGGGTAACTACCCCTACGGGGCTAAATTAGTCCATTCCAAAGCTTTTTTCCTATCCCCTATGGACAAAACATAAGGGGGGTGTTAAAAAAGTCGAAACTTTTTAAACACCCCTATGTATATTATTTCTTAGCTTCAGCAATTATCTTTTCAGCAACCATATTCGGAGCTTCTTCATATCTTTCAAAATCAAATTCAAAGCTTCCTCTTGCCTGTGTCATTGAACGAAGGTCGATAGCATACTTATGCATTTCTGCCATAGGAACCTCGGCAACAACCTCCTGAAGACCTCCGCCGATAGGATTCATACCAAGTATTCTTCCGCGACGCTTATTAACATCACCCATAATATCGCCCATATACTGATCAGGAACGATAACTACAAGCTTACCGATAGGCTCTAAGATAACAGGGTTTGCCTGTTCTAAACCGTTTTTATATGCAATGTGAGCAGCCATCTTGAATGCCATTTCGGAAGAGTCAACCGGATGATAAGAACCGTCAAGCAAAGTTGCTTTAAGGTTAACAACAGGATAACCTGCAAGTACACCATGCTCAATACTTTCCTGAAGACCTTTTTCAACTGCAGTGAAATAATTCTTTGGAACGCTTCCGCCAAAAATCTGTTCTGCAAATTCCAAGCCCTCAACTGTACCCGGTTCAAATTCAATTTTAACATGACCATACTGACCATGACCGCCGGACTGTTTCTTATGCTTACCTTCTGCGGTAACCTTTTTCTTGATGGTTTCTCTGTAAGGAACTTTGGGTTCTTTCAAGGTTACATCTGCGCCATATCTTGTCTTAAGCTTACTGATAATAACATCAATATGCTGTTCACCCATACCCGAGATAATAAGCTCGTGAGTTTCTGTATTGTTATAGAATGTGAAGCTTGGGTCTTCATGTCTTAGTTTAGAAAGACCTGAGCTGATTTTTTCTTCATCGCCCTTTTCCTTAGGTACGATACATAATGACAATGCAGGTTTCGGGAATTTTAAAGCTTCAAACTCAACCTGATTCTTTGCATCACAAAGAGTATCACCTGTCTTTGTAATAGCAAGTTTATTTACCGCTCCGATATCTCCTGCGGAAAGTGATTTAACCTCTATCTGCTTTTTACCACACATGGTAAATAGTCTTGAAACTCTTTCATCTTCACCTTTTCTTATATTTTTAAGCACTGTATCAGGCTTAAGTGTTCCTGACATAACCTTAAAGTAGCTTAGTTTTCCTACATAAGGGTCAACAAGTGTTTTAAATACAAACAAAGATAAAGGAGCATCATTTTCAGTTTTCACTTCTATTATTTCCTCTGTTCCAGGCTTGTATGCATTTCTCTGTTTAATTTCGTTTGGTGCAGGGAAATATTCACAGATTGCATCAACCAATGCTTTGATACCTATATTTTTAAGTGCAGAACCAAATAAAACAGGAACCATTGAACATTCATCAATACCTCTTTTTACAGCACCTAAAATTTCCTTTTTGGTAAATTCTTCGCCATTAAAGAATTTTTCCATAAGCTCATCGCTTGTTTCAGCAACAGCTTCACTTAACATTTCAGTATTAGCCTTAACTTCATCTTCATATTCAGACGGAAGTGACATAGGTTCATTTCCGCCTGTAACATACTTTCTCGCTTCGCCGTGAATTACATCATAGAAGCCAATAACTTTACCGTTTTCTCTTATAGGAATATATAATGGAGCAATTGATTTTCCGAATGTATCCTTAAGGCTGTTTACAACAGCTGTAAAATCAACATCCTCTTCATCAATTTCATTTACAAATATAATTTTCGGAATATTATTCTTTTCCGCAACTGACCATGCTTTTTCAGTACCAACCTGAACGCCGGACTTTCCGCTTACCATGATAACAACACCATCGGCAACAGAAGTACCTTCAATCATTTCACCAACAAAATCGAAATACCCCGGTGTGTCTATAATATTAATCTTACAGTCATTCCACTCAAAGCTTGCAAGGGATGCATTAATGGAAATTTTTCTTTTGATTTCTTCCTGATCGAAATCCATAACGGTATTTCCATCCATAACTTTTCCCTGTCTGTCGATTAATTTGGCATTATATAGCATTGCTTCTGCCAAATTTGTCTTT
>JAZOVB010000192.1:0-1500 GCA_045658425.1 Clostridia bacterium
TTTGTGTTCTTTTAAAGTGTTATATACAACTGAGTATCTTTCTTCGGCTTTCCAACTGTCAACTTCATAATTGTTATATGGCTTCATTTTATCTGAAACAAATTCATTGGCAGCTACTACAAACCCCTCATCATTGGAAGATCTTATTATTTCCATTTCTTCACAGTTGCACTCTACAACCACTATATTGCCTTCTCTGTCTGCGATAGTTAATGTCTGTTGCGACGCAACAGGAATACTTTTTAACACAGCTAATGCTTCATTCGTGGTTTTACATTTTTCCAGTAAATACCTTACCAGCATACCTGCATTGAACCCTGGTTTTATTACTGTAGGATAAATAAAAGTTAATCCTACCGCCAAACCATATTCATTTATTCCATCTTCCATTTCAATAAATGCTGTTGTGTTACCATTAAAAGCATATACATTATCTAAATTATACAAACAGTTCATATATAATTTTTCTAAAGATACAAGGAAATCACTGTTTCTTCCAAAAAAAATACTGTTTTTATCGTTAACTGCTATACAGGTACAATGATTGTTGAATTCAAAACAGTACATGCTTAATAAAAATGTATAAAAATCTTCACAAGAGCAATTTTGTCCATCTGCCAATCCCTTGATTTCTTCTAATACTTCAGGATAGTATTTTTTATATATTGGCAGGCACTTTTCAGCAAATTCTTTTCTTTTCTGCGTAATTGTAAAAGTATGGTTGTTACTGATTATTTTTCCATGATTATATAATAATCTGCCCCAATTATACCCTGCTTCATAATGACTCTTTTTAAATCTTCCGTGATACATAATTACCTCTTTAATTCTTTCATTATTCGAGTAAGGCCTTGCGCTGCTTAAATGGTAGAACAATAAAAATTTAATGTCAACGAAATAAAATTCTATTAAAAAACAAGTAAAAAGCTTTACTTGAACAGATAATCTGTCACAAAACACACCAAAAACAGGCACAGCAGAAACTGCCGTACCTGTTTTTTTCTGTTCTACAAATTCAAGTATTTCTAACTGTTCGACCTATTGAAATTTATCTTTTGGCTAGTTTTTTGCACCACGTCCATTTGCCACATTTAGGACACTTCAATAATCTTTTGGTTGGTGTTTGCATCAATAAGGTAATCTCTTTATAGTTGGGGACAAACATATGTTGACATTTCTTACATTCATAATACCCTGTCTCTACCTTAAATTTAAGAGCAATAATGCAAGGAATTATAAATAGTATAATAGATACTATTATTAAAAAGTCTTGAAATCCACATTCGGGGATAAGAAGTGATATTAAAGTTATCAGACAAACAAGTGCTATAAGGCTGGTCGCGAAAATCAGATAAGCTGAATATCTAAGTCTTTTATGATATCTTTCCTCATTTTTTGCCATCTGAAATATCAGTTCATTTAATTGTTCGCCTTTTTGTTCTATATCAATTTTTTTTCCACATAATAATTCATTTACACTAATTTCAAGTATATCACAAA
>JAZOVB010000193.1:0-2887 GCA_045658425.1 Clostridia bacterium
AAGAGTAAGGTCATCACACTCAACAACATCATCCTTACGGATTTTTTTACCTCTCATAAGGCAGGTTTCGCCGTTAACCTTTACTTCTCCATTTAAAATTAAAATTTTTGCATGTCCGCCGGTAGCGGCAATACCTGAAAATTTTAAAAGCGAATCTAATTTAATAAATTCATCATTTATTGTTATAATTTTTTTCATTATCTTAACCTCATGGGCATTATCATATATAAGAAATCTTCATTCTCGGTAGGTTTAATTAAAACACCCGAAGAAGGTCCGCCAAATTCAATCTTAACTGTATCGCTTTCGGTTGCTTTTAATGCATCTATTAAATAGCGGCTGTTAAGACCTATTTCAAATTCTTCACCCTCAAGTGTAATCGGGAAGTTTTCGGTTGCACGACCAATAGAGGAGGTACAGCTGAAAACAATATTATCTTCACCTATTGTGCAACGAACAGGTGTTGAAAAAGTATCGTTTATAACAAGGCTTATTCTTTCTATTGTGTCACTAAGCTCTCTTGTTTTAACAAATATTCTCTGCTTATAATTTTCAGGAATAGTCTTATTATAATCAACAAAATTACCCTCAAGTAAACGGGAAATAAATGAATATCCATTTGTTTTAAAGCAGATAAGATTTTCATTTAAATAAATTTCAACATCCTCATTATCTTCATTTATAAGCTTAACAAGCTCGCTGATTGCTCTGCCCGATACAATTATATTAGCATTTTCCTCAATATTTAATCTTTCTTTTCTAATTGCAAGGCGGAAACCGTCAATTGCAACAAACTTTATAAAGCCTTCAGAAAAGGTTATATTAACACCTGTTAAAATAGGTCTTGTTCCTTCATTTTGAGCCACGGCAAAAATAGTTCTTCTAACCATATTTTTAATAATTTCTCCCGAAAGAACAATTTTATTTTTTTCGGGTGCAGAGGGCATCTCTGGAAAATCTGATGCAGCCATTCCCATAATATCAAAATTTGCGTTACCTGATTTTATGTGGCACATTAAACGGTCATCGGTTGAAATTTCAACACTTAAACCGTCCATTCTTCTTAAAATATCAGCTAGAATTTTTGCATTTATAACAATGTCGCCATCAATTTCGGTTGAAGCATAAATTTCCTTTTTAATGCCCATCTCAAGATTATAGCTTATCAGTGTTACCTTTCCTCTTTCGGCTGAAATCAAAATTCCCTCGAGAACGGGAAGGCTTGTTTTTGAAGAAACTATGCGAGATAAATGATTAACTGCCTCTAATATTTTTTCGCGTTCAATTGTAACTAACATAAATTTTCTCCTTTAAATAAATGAAATGAAAGTAGTAGTAATAAGGGGTGTTGAAACGGTGGAAAAGTGGTCTTGTCCCTTTAAATAAAAGAAATTCTGCGGTGGATAAAAAATTTAATAAAAAGTTGAAAAGTTAAGTAATATTTTATTATCAACCGCGCGGTTTAAAAGTGAATGGTTAATAACTAATAACTTTGTGGAAAATTATTCATAATCGTATTCAGATTTAAGGTTTCTTATTATTTCATCAATAACCTCTTTTTCATAAGGTTTTTCTTTAATAAATTCCTCAACCTTAGAAACATTATAAAGAACGGTTGAATGGTCCTTACCAAAGCTTTCGCCGATAACCTGATAGGAAAGCTCGGTGGTTTCCCTTGCAATATACATTGCAATCTGACGAGCTAATGCAATTTGAGCTGAGCGGCGGGTTGAAAGAATGTCGCTTTCAGAAACGCGGTAGCTTCTTGCAACCTCCTCAATAATTCGCTCAATTTTAATAGGCTCGGGCTTTGTGTCGGTTATAACATCGCGGATTATGTTGTTTAAAACATTTATTGAGGGTGTTTTGTTATCAACATCCATATATGCCTTTATTTTAATAACAACGCCCTCTAAGAGTCTTACATTTGAAACAATCTTTTTAGCAATCTCATAAACCAAATCTTCAGGCAGGGTTATTTCAAGCTGAGAAGCCTTTTTAAGAATTATTCCAACTCGGGTTTCAAATTCAGGAGGGGTAATATCGGCCGACATACCTCCTTGAAGTCTTGTTTTAATTCGGTCTTCAAGGGTTGCGTTTGATTTAATCGGGCGGTCGAGGGTTACAACAATATGCTTATTTTTCTCATAAAGAGAATTGAAGGTGTTGAAGAATTCCTCCTGTGTTGATTCTTTACCTGCAATAAACTGAATATCATCAATTAAAAGCATATCAACATTTCTGTAACGGTTTTTAAAGTCCTCCATAGTGCCGAGGCCAAGCTTACCGTCCTGCAGGGCTTTGATGAGCTGATTTGTAAACTCCTCACTTCTAACATACTCAACCCTGTAGTTCGGGTAGCGCCTTAAAACCTCATTTCTTATAGCGAGAAGAAGGTGGGTTTTACCAACGCCCGAGGGACCGTAAATAACAAGGGGATTATAATGCATAGTTTCGTTGGGATTTGTTGCAACCGCCATAGATGCTGCGTGGGCATAGCGGTTGGTTGAGCCAACAATGAAATTATCAAAGGTAAAGGAATCCTCATAAGAAGAAACAACATAAGGCTTAAGCGGTGCGCCGTTTTCATCCTCAACCAAAACCTTAACCTCAATATCAATACCCATAATCTTTTTAAGATTGGCGTGGAGAAGATTTATGTAATGCGTGTCAATAACCGATTTTTTATAGGCCGAATTGATGCCCAGCGAGAAGGTTCCGTCCTGCAGCTCAATGGGATGCAGGTCCTTGAGCCAAACATTAAAGGCAACCTCGGTTATCTGTTCTTTTAATATATCGCAAACTGCTCCCCAAATATCATTTAAAGATTCGATTTTCATTATTTCAAATTCCTTTCTTTAAAAAAAGATACTATCCCATATTTACT
>JAZOVB010000194.1:0-45353 GCA_045658425.1 Clostridia bacterium
GTTGTTCCACTACCTCCAAACGGATCCAAAACGACGTCCCCCGGATTTGTTAAAGAGGCAATTAAAAATTTAGGTATAGGTGGAACGAATGTTGCCGGATACCAAGGAATAGAGTTTAAATCATACGGATATTTTGAACTGTTGTAGTCTGAAAAATCCCAATTTATTCCTTTCAATTTATCAATAATATTATCCATTATTCTTTTCCCTTTCGTATATAGATATACTATAATTATAGAAAATGTTTTTGCCAAGTTCAATCATTAGATTTTCTAAATCAGGTCTTTTAAAAGAAACCAATTTTCTAATTCTTTTACCATTTGTATTTATACTTTTATAATTAGAATTGTACAAAGGGGTAAATAACCCGAGTAAGACGCCTTCACTTATATCTAAGTTAGGAGAATCAATTAACGATGTTGAACCCATTAGGAAGGCATTTGAGTAAATAGGTCTTTTGCGTTTGTCAGGATAGAAATTTGCTACAACGACATTCGTTGGTAAATTAGCAATTTTGCCATCGCCGTTTTCCAAACCCATAATCTCTTTGAAATAATTACTCGCAACTTCTTCAATTTCTAAAAGATGTGAATTCGTATATTTTATGATACCGCTTCCTTTCACATATAAAACACCTAAACAGTGAAATGGTTTACACAACTGGACTCGCCTCATTATTTGTTCACTATGTTTGTTTTTTAACAAATAGTTGAATAATATACTAGAGTCTGTGAGTTTCCAAGAGTCCTTATTTAGCTGGTATTTCGAACTTGTGTCATTCAATAATAATGCAAGAGCCTTTTTTATCATAGTTTGATATGCGAAATCATCTATGCTCTCAAAGATTGCAGTATATTGCTCATCTCTTATTTGTTGCCAACGACGAATGTCGTTTATACATAGACCATCATAACATATTTCATTGTCGTAATTGAATACGAAAGCTTGTGCCAAACGAGTTGCTAAACCTATATCATTAGCCCTTATTATACCCATTGCAGAAGATGCTCTAATAACATTATCAATATTATCTAAATCCATGCCGTTTCCATTTAGAAGGGGGGAAAGTATTTCATTTTTTTCACCCACAATGATATTAGCAATTCTGTATAGACTGTTCAGGTCCAATCCAACTTTTTTTCCAAGCTTGCTATGACAAACACTACGGAGTTTTGTTGTAGAGCTACAATAAACCTGTTCTAAATTGCCTTCAAAAGTTCCATTTGTGCCGTTTATTATCTGTTTTAGGTTTTCTTCATGGTCAAAACTAAAATGTAGTTGCAAAACTTCTTCCATCGCATGAGCAAAAGGAGGCGTGCCTACGTCGTGATAAAGGCATGCTATCATTAATTCGACAGTATCCTTTTCTGACAGTTCAAGTGATTTTGCACATAATTTAGCTAAATAACAAACACCAAGTGAATGCTCGTATCTTGATGAATTTGAAAATGCAGGAAATGCAGCAAATTGATTGTTTGCCATACGAACATCACGCAATCTAAGTAGTCCAGGACAATCCAATAACTCTTGTATTATTGGAGGAAAATCTAATTCCCCATACAACCTATCATAATATTTCATATCATAACTTCTCCTTAATATTGAATCTATCAACAATCATTTGCTGTTTTGCGTACGGAGAGTTTTTATAAAACTCTGCGTATGCATGATTAACTAACATAATCAACTGATCTCTTTTCAAAAATTCATTCTCAAAAACAATTTCTCCCCAAGGTAAATCATCCTCTTGTATGATTTTTGCCCATTCCTTTTTGTTATCAAATATCGTAGAATATATAGGCGTTCCAGGGTATATAAATAAAGGGTTATAATGAGCAAAGTCTAATGGCAGATCTTTTGATTTTTCAATTAATAGCATGATATCTTGAAGCGTTTCATTTTTACCACCTAAAATAAATGTTGCTGAAATTGAAATAGTTGATACCTTTTTTATGTACGCAATTTGTCTTTCAAGTTTTAACCAACAATTTTGTTTTCCTAAAAATGCTAAACCTTTTTCGGAAATCTTCTCTATACCTAAACTTATTTGACGACATCCGTTTTTTTGCAAGTTATAAATGCTTTCTTCAGATAGTTCACAAAAAATATCTGGTCTCATTTCAATCTGCCATGTAATATGAATTTGTTTTGACTCTAGTTCAGTACAAAAATTCAATACATCTAAATTTACAGTTTTTGGATTATGAAAAAAGCAATCATCATAAAAAACTATATCATTTACATTGTGGTCATGATTAAGTTTATATATTTCATCAACAATATTAGCAACTGATCGCTTTCTATACTTAATATTGTTATATTTTAAATTGCCGGAAACACAATAATTACAATTATAAGGACATCCTCTTGAAGTAATCATAGCTGCTTGTACTGTTTCTTTTTTTGAGCGTCGAATTGAAAATTTTTCATTTTTATTAAATTGTCTATATGGGAAAGGTATAATATTAATATCCTCAATAAAATTCATATACGAGTAACCAAAGGTAGAAACGCATTTGCTATTGGATATATCTCCAGTTCTTTTTATGTTTTGTATTGCATCTACAACTGCCATTTCGCCGTCACCTTTTATAAGGAATTTTATTCCTAATTCCTCGTAAAACAACCATTCTTGATCTTCGATTGATGCCAACGGACCACCAGCAAATACTGGCACATCGGGAAACATATGTTGACAAGTGCTAGATATTATTTTTAATGCACGCAATTGTGTAGTTATACATGGACCAATACCAATAACCGACGGAGAATATTGTAGAAGTGCTTCCTTTATTTTAGTTGATAGTTTATCAAGATCCTGGGGATAAAATGAATTAATGTATTTTGTGCAATTTACAACACCCCATGTAAAGCCGTAAGATTCGACCATAGAAATAATGTACCCCAATCCCAACGGAAAAAAACTTCCTCCACCATTACGCATATGAAAAGGGGGAATAATAAATAAAATATCAACATCAAATTTCTTGTTCAAGTTAGCTTTACAATTACTTCTTTTCATTTTTTACTCCAACAATTTATCAAAATAGTAATTACAGATAAGGTATTATAATAATGCTTTCTTCATTTACATTATAACATACATCAACTATATTATAACATACATCGACAGAAAATTCAATTAAGTTACAATTATAACTATACATTTAAAATATTTATGCCCTATATAGGATTGTTTTTGGTTAAAAAAGTGTTTTTTAACCTGTCTATTGCAAGTTCAGGACTCATAGTATGATACATCAAATAAACTGTTTGCATGGTCTTAGCCGGGGCTTGTTTGTAAATGTCTTTGCTTGATTCACCCGTATATATATTCCAGTATCTATAAATATAACCTGTCCAGTACAATGTTTCGTTATCAAAAACAATTCCATTATTGCTTATTGCATTAGCATTTTCATCTTCCATGCGAGACATAATGTATTCTTTACCTGCCCATTGAACATGATGAAAATCCTTGTCCATATCCTTTGAAATATCAGTTGTCATGAATGTCTTAATAAATGATTCGCTATCGTAGCCACGTTCGCCTGATAGCTCAAATAACTTGCCTTGAGTATCACAAAGAGTTAATTGTAAGGACTTGTTCATAATCATTTTCCTCCCAAAATTTCATCAAAGAACTTTCCTTCACGGCGGTATCTTACTTCAATTTCATCAGCAAGAGCAATTCCTTCTTTTCTACGTTCTACGCTCATATCACGGAGAATTGCAAGTTCAAGCTGAGATAAACTTTCTTCCTTTAACACTTTGATTTGTTTACATGCTTTTTCTGTAATTGCAACGTATTGTTTTCCAAGGTCGAGTGCAGACAAACAATGAATCAATGCTGTATCCGTCAATGTTTTATTAAAAAAGCGGGTAAGTTCTGTAAACATACGGTCATTTGCTATATAGCCAATTATAACATCATAACCATTTGCAAAATCAGCATATTTCTCATAAATTTCCGTCCCAATAGCTGATTCCATTTCTTTACGGTAATATGCAATCAAAAGTGCCCATTCAAGACCAATTTCAACATTAAGAACTTTGAGTCCGGATAAATTCATTTCAACAGTATAAAATTTAGGTTTTTCTTCTGCACACACTAAAGTGAGAGGCTGCAATGTAGTTGTTCCCATATAAAAGCCTTGACCAAAATCACATTCACCACGACTGATAGGTGCAATATCTCCGACTATACCTTTTTTAGAACCGTGATATAAAATCAGCTTATTATCAGTATTCTCATATGTTTTTGATTCTATTATCATATTAACTAAATCAATATTATTGTCCTTGGAGAATTGATATAATTGCTTTTGAGCCATTTTGTTTGGTTCGGTTTTTCCATTTTCCCAACGATTAATAGAAAGTACAGTAGTTCCCAAACACTCTGCAAATTGCTCCTGATTCATATTAACAGAATTTCTTATGTTTTTTATTAAATCTTTCAAAAAGGACACCACCTATCATCTGATAATAATTATATTATATACTATGATAGTAGGTTTGTCAATGTATTATAAAAGAAATGTGCACTAAAAAATATTATATGTAGAATTTTGGTAAAATATATGTTATAATAGTGTAGGACTATTTTACTGACAAAGGAGATTAGGTGTTGAAGACTCTTGACAAAAGAATTTTAAATTATTTATCGAAAGACAAGAAAGAACAGAAGTATATTATAGCAGATGAAGAATATTTTGAAGCTCTATACAAAAAAATTCACAACAATGAAGTCATAGATTTTTCGTATACTTATTTTTCTGGATTTTCTTTAGATGAATATCGTAAAAGATATAGTTTAAAGGAAAATGATATAATATATGTCCGCATAGACAATGCAGCATTTTCAATTTTTGATGGGCAAAAAGACATCATAGATTTTTCGAATATTGTATTTATTCCTAATGACATAATTGCAGGAACAATCTTTAATGACTCATTATTTGTAGATGGAGTAATAAATTTTTATAATTGTAAATTTTCAAATGCAGATGTGTCATTTGATGATTGCGATTTTATTAATTGTAAATTAAAACTTCTTTTTTGTAACGAAATACAGAATTTGTCATTTGTTAATGCAAAAAAACATATTTCTGATTTTATTATTTATGAAACAGAAACAGTAGGAGATTTAGTTGACTTTTCAGAATTAAACAACATTACATACGAAGGGATTCAAGGCGGACCAATCATTATTGAAAAATGCGACTTCGGTAATTCTACAATTAAATTTAATAATAATAAATCATCAGGCAACGATGATTATATCATCTTTATTGATAATAAATTCAATTTAAAGAAAATAGAAATATTCAATTCATATTTTTTTGGGATTATATTTTATCAGTGTTCTTTTGATAATCAAGTATTAATTAAAGATAGTGCATTCGATTATTTCATTTTACAAGAATGTGTTATTAGAGATGTATTTAAAATAGTACATGAAGAAATACCTGCAGATTACAGTACGAGATTTTGTTTTCTTGATACCATCTTCAATGGTTATTTTGATATGGATAATAGCATAACTAAACATATTTTGAATGATCAAAAAAAGTTTGTGATAAACTATAATCTCGATTATGAAGATGAAAATAGATTTTATTTAGATGATACATCTTATTTAGAAAAAGCTATCCAGACGAATAATTTATCTGAAATATATTCTATAAACGGCAAGTATAAGGAACAAGACAAATCCTATTTTCTGTCAAGACGATATAGGAATCTATATCGAATACAAGAAAAAGTATACTGCTTAATGGGTATTAAATGCACGAATGAATATAATTATTTGCAAAAAACATGGTTATATTTTATATTTACGATGCAATTGGTATTATCGGCTATAGTATTTGCCTTAGAGTTTGTGTTTGTGGATAATTTATGTGGAAATTATGCAACAAATCCTTTGAAATTTCTTGCATGGTTAATTTCTATAATTGTAAGTTTTGGCTTTATAATATATATTACATGTAATTTGGGTGAAGTTAATTTTATTGCTAACTTATCTAATATAGATTCAAAATTAAGTATATCTATGCTTATAAGTATAACCAATTTCTTTCAAGTGGATTTTATAGAAAGTGGCCAAGGGACTATGTTATATACTATTTCATTATTTGAAAGAATCTTAGGAATAATCATGCTTGCAATATTTACAGTATCATATACAAGAAAAGTGATAAAATAATAGAATTTGGCATATCAAAATATGATACGCCTTAAACAAAAAAAAGCGAGAATGGAATTTTCGGAATTGAATCCCATTCTCGCTTTATTTTTATACATAATCTTCTCGAATTATAGATAGCATTTCATCTCCAGAAATTAGTCCATTTTTATAATCCTTTTTCGTTTTAGAATATTTTTTACCCCACTTTTTGAATTCCTCTTCAGATATATCTTTTTCTGACTCCTGTCCAGGCAACTTGTCTAATGCACGTGACATTCTTGAATACATTGTATTATAAAATCCTTTAGCAATTCTAAGAGGATCACTTTCCTCCCCAAGAGATTGCTTATAAGAAATCAAGTGACCTATTTCGTTACATTTCTTCCCGTCTTTAAATATTCTGCCACAATATTGTCTCTTTCTGTTATCTCTAAGCACAAAATATTTGCCACAGTTTTTGCAACGTTTAATTTGTCTTCCGTCTTTCATAATTCGCATGAATTCAAAGTAAAACAATTCTACAAGTCTTTCAATAACGACATAACTTATAACAGATAAATTTTCTCCGCTCTGTTCAGTCATATAATAGCGTTCTTCTTTATCGGGTTCTTTTTCAGTCTTGTTGTCTATTCTATATAAAGCGTATCCGGTAGGTAGTACAAAAGTTGTGAATTGGGGACACTTGCTCAAAAATTCCGTTAGCTTTTCAGATACATGCTTTGACGGCATATTTTCTTTATCCAAACAAAGTTCTAATCCATACGAAAATATCTCGTGTATTATGATTACCTCTTCAAGGTGATTTTTGGCATCAATAATATGCTTTCGTCTAGGTTCTTTCATAAAAATTTCATCTTCACTCATCTCTAATGCGATAGGCTGACGAAATATATCTGAAAGGCCATAAGAGGTAAATAAATAAGCTGGGCCACTTTTATCTTTCAGCCAATCAACCATGCCCCAAGCCATATTACATAAATTCTCGAATTTTTCTTCAGAATATGGGGTTTGAGTAAATTCATTGAACATTCTTTTGTAGTCTGACATGTCTAATTCGCAAAAGTTTATTACCTCGGTACATGGTGTCAATTCTTGAATAGTCGTCATTTTTCCGTTTTCGTAATAGATGGTATAAAACAACGATCCGTCATAGTCTTCATACGCTCTCATATAAGGAAAATGTTTTTGATGAAACATAAACTACCTCCTATGCAAATAATACATTTTGTCAAAATAAATTTTTTGCAATTATCTATGTAAAGTTAAAATTAGATTTTATATAATTGTATCACAGATAACGGATTTATTCAACATCTGTTATTTGCAAATCAAATTTGTATTCGGCGGTCCGTAAATAAAATTTTAATGCGAAAGGAAGTGAATGTATTGAAAGAATCAATCTATAAAACCTACGATGAACTGCCTCTGTTTCTAAATGCAGATACAGTTGCAAAAGTGTTAGGAATATCCATTTCGAGTGCATACGAATTAATGCATGAAAAAGATTTTCCGTCACTGAAAGTCGGGAACAGATTGATTGTTCCTAAAGAGAATTTCAAGCAATGGGTTGAATTTAAAACAAATAAAATTTAGGAGGTGAAATAGCATTATGACTATAAATACATTCAGATACTATTTAAAGAGAACTTTCTATCATTCCGAAAGAGATACTATGTTTCCAAGTTACAGAATAAAAGCTTTTTCTCGACACACAATATGTCAATTGTGGGACAAGCAAGAATTCAAAGTTGGAGATAAAACTTATTCGAATAATGAAATAAGATACATACTTTCAGAGAGAATGATGCCTGAACATTTGGACAGTGCTATCAAAATCTTTGTGAGTTTGAATCGAGACTTTGGAGTGAAGATACCAATGTATTTAATCATTGTATGTGTGATAAATCAGAATGGATTTATGGAACTACTTGCGGAGTATGACGTGAAACATTTAAATCAAAACTCAAAAGGAGGAGCAGCATGAATTACTATTATTTAAATCAACAACACAAGCTTAAGAATGTGTTTATAATATCCAACTACGTTATGCAGTTGGATATAAGCGCAACGGCACTGGCAATATATTTCTACCTCATGTATATTGAGGACAGAAAAACTTATCAGTGCTACCCGAGCTATAAAACTATCGGCAAAGCTCTTAAGATTAAAAGCAAAGGTACTGTTGCTAAATACGTAAGAGAGCTTGAAGATAAGTGCTTAATCTATACCGAACCTACAGAAGTAATTCTGAAAGACGGGAAGAAAAGAAACGGCAACCTGAAATATACAATCCGTCCCATACAGGATGCGATTGAACATTATCATTATGAGCAGATGAAAAATGTTAACGAGGTTGCAACTCGGGCAAAAGTTCAGAAGATGCTTGATGAATATAACAGAAAGCATCCAAAAGCAACCGCATAATATATTTTATTTACGAAACACAAGCAGGGGTTTTGTGAATTTAATCATGCGGTAAGGTAGTTACACCACCCGTTATAGTTTACATATTCTATCCCAATAACAAAAACGGGTGGTAACACCTTAAAATCGATTTTGAAGAACAGACCACAGCCGTGACAGAGACTATAGTAATTTATTTTTCAAGGCAAGGTATTTACCCTCCCTGAAAAAATAAAACGCAAATGCTTCAAACGTGACGGCACGATAAAACCTCAGAATGCGATTTCGCATGCGAATGTTCCTAAGATTTCAAGAAAAATTTGAGGTTAAATATCGTAGGTAATATAGTTTGACCTCTGCAGAAAAACAGATGCCAAGTGCATAGAAAATTTAAGGGGTTTTGTAGCGTGTTTGAAAACGAAAGTCTGCGGTAAGGGGTGTTACACTACCCAAGGCATAAAAACCTCTTGTGCAAGGGGTTTTGCAACGCTTGTAAAGCACAGAATCGATTCTAATAGCTGATGGCAACGATGTCCCGGTAGATTTGAAGGTAAAACTTATCTCGGCAAGGTAGTTTAACCTCTGAAAAAATATGTGACCTAAAGAAACCGGTAAAACGATGAGCCTGAAGTAATTTTGATTATATAAGCAAAATTACAGATGAACGCAGCATGAAAAAACAGGTTTTGGGGCGCCCCTTTCCGAATGAAAAATGAACGGAATAAATTGAAGCAGGAAAAAGCACTGGTGTCGTAGAACGCCTCCAGTGCGGTCAAACACCGACCGGCAGTGCCGTTCGGGGTGGTGCTGAAAATGGGGTGTTGGTGCTGTTTTGGTGAAAGCGACTTTATTTTTACGATAGTTGAGCCATTCAGGTGGTGTTTTTGGCGGTGTCAGTGGCATATATACCCATTGCTTTCAATTGTGAAATACTTTTATTTTCCGTTAAAAAACATTCGACCTTTAAAACTAAATGAAAAGGAGAATTGAAAATGAGTAACAATTCAATGGATCTACACATCAGATTATCAGATGAAGAATACCAAACTATAAAGGAAAATGCTAAAGCTGCAGAAAAAACTGTATCAGCTTATGTAAGGTATATAGCCTGTAATATGTGCATACTTCAACATAACTATTCCTTAATAGAAGAACATACAAATCAATTAACTGCAATTAAAAACGCTATAGTACAGCTTACATATACTATTATAAAAACCAGAAAATATGTTCCCACTGATTTAGAATATATTTATAATAAATTCAGCGAAATAGTCAAAACAGAAAACGAATTCTTAAAAACATATTCAAAAAGTAAAATTCGTGAAGAAAAGATACTTTCAAAACAGTTAAAATAGTTGTAAAAGAAACATTAGAGGGGAAAATATAATATAAGCATCCTCGTGTTCAAATGTTTTTTAATCTATTAAACTATCGATCGCATAAGGTATAGCAAAAATCGTTATGTAATAACTCGTTTAGTTTTCTCTTTATATTCTTTTGGAGAAAAACCAATTCTTTTTTTAAATAACCTTGAAAAGCTAAAAACATCAGAAAATCCTAAGGAAGTGGCAATTTCAGTAATATTTAAATTTCCGTCTTTAAGATAATTCAGTGCATAGTTTAATTTGAGTCTGGTAAGATATTCTTTCGGAGAAATGCTCTCATATTCAATAAATAGATTATAAAGATATCTATCACTTATATGAAGAAAATTTGCAATTTCAGTAACACTTAATTTTCTATACAAATTACACTCCATATATTTTTTTGCTTCTTTAACATACTTATTGGTATCCTCAAACTTTTTTTCCTCATTAAAAGACATTAAAAGAAGAAATATCCCCATTGCTTTCAATTGAGAAATTGATTTATTTTCATTAAAAAAATTCTTTGTAAAAGTTGTTAATTCCGGTACAAAATTATAAGTAAAAATTCCGTTTTTATCAGGAGTGATAAACTTTTTTAAAAATGTGTCAGCACCACAACCATTTAGAATTATCCAAAAATAAGACCAAGGTTTATTTTTGGAAGAATGATATTCATGAATTTTATTTCTTTCCAGATAAAAGCCTTGTCCCTCACATACTTTTTTTCCGTTCATAAAACCTTCGCCCGATAAAACGAAATGAATTATAGTTTCATTTCTTACACCTTTCCCCCATCTTGCGAACTCACTTCTTGTTTCTAACCCGTAGCTTGTTATATAAACATTTTCTTTTTCATTATAAAAGACAGTAATTTTTTTCACAATTATCACCACCTATGATTTTACTATATTTATCTATGTTTTGTCAATATGAATAAACACTCTATAATAGTATAATAAAGTAAAATTTAAAAGGAGATGTTTATTATGCGTTATACTGAAATTGCTATATCCAAACCATTTGAAGGAATTCCACAAATAAATACACCAAAACTTTTAGGTGCATCAAAAGGAAAGCCTGTTATAATAAGAATTGCAATAACTGGAGAAAGACCTGTTGAAATATCTGTTTCTAATTTACCCGATGGCCTTATTATAAATAACAATATAATAACAGGAAGCGTTAAAAAAGATGGCGAATATACTTTTACCGTGACAGCTGAAAACAAGCTTGGAAAAGCAGAGAAACAAATCACTTTAGAAGTTGGTGAAAATTGTCTGCAACCAACACCAATGATGGGTTTTACAAGCTGGAATGCATTTGGCTCCGACGTATGCCAGGATGATATGGAAAACACAGTTGCCAAAATGATTGAGTCTGGAATATGTGAATACGGATACAACTATATAAATCTTGATTCAGGATGGCAAAAAGAATATGGCGGAGAATTTGACGCTATTATTCCTAATGAAAAATTTTACGATATGAAAAAAATGTGCGATAAAATTCATTCTTATGGTTTAAAAGCAGGAATATACTCAACTCCAATGCTTAAGGCCTGGGGTTGCCCAAAAGAATTTGAGTCAATACCGGGGTGCACAGTTGGCGAGCCTGACGAACTTTTTTCTAACATCAACACAGGTATAGGTAAAACAAGAAAAGAAAAAAACAATGTTATGCAATGGGAAAATTGGGGATTTGACTATTTAAAATACGATTGGAGTCCTTGTGACCCATATAATGCAGAAATGATGAGAAAAGAACTTATAAACTCCAAAAGGGATTTTACCTTTACAGTTACTATATCAGCAAGACCCGAATATACAAACTACTGGAGTAAATTCGTAAACAGTTACAGAAACAATATGGATGCCAAAGGTGTATGGACTTCTTTCATAAGATTATATAAGTCTTATAACGACTTTATTCTTTCAATGAAAAAAGGACATTTCTTTGACCTTGATATGTTAGATACAGGTACATGCAGATTATTTACAAATGGAGTAGAACTTACAGAAGATGAACAAATTACTGCATACTCTCTTAGAGCATTTATGGGATCCCCTATTCAGATAAGCAGCGATCTTTCTAACTTAAGTGAGTTTGAATTATCGCTTTATTGCAATGAAGAAGTTATCGAAATAAATCAGGACACAAAATTCTCTCCTGCCAAACCATATATAATGCTTGAAGATGAAAAGAAAAAAATACACATTTATAAAAGACAATTAGAAAACGGAGACATTGGAATCGGTGCTTTTAATTTAGGAGAAACACCTGAAACTATCAAAATATATTTAGATGATATTTTAAATATCCGTGATGTATGGGCAAAAAAAGATATTGCTACATCAGATGTTGCAACAATAAGACTTCTTCCTCATACATCAAGAATTTTAAGAGCATCAAAAATTAAATAAAAGTCCATTCTCATTCCAATAAATTAAAAAAGTGGCTTAAAGCCACTTTTTTAATCTTCAAACATTTTTGTTGCAGTAAGACCATTCTTAAAAAGTATTCTTACATCATAGCCATCAAGAGGGTTAACTGTATTTTCAAGTTTTTTTGAGAAATATTTGATTTTTTCATTATAATCGCTTGTTTCTTCCATAACCTCAAGAACCTTATAATATATAAAATTGAGCATATTGTAGCCATATTCAAGTTGCAGATAATCCTCTTCAAACATTGAGAAATCTTTATCTTTTATAAATAAAGAGAATTCTTCAAATACCTTTGTATATCTTTCAAGAGTTTCTACAAGTGACGGCCCTGCCTGATAATCATCTGCTCTATAATCATGTTTAAGATGATTAAAATCAAATATATCCTTACTTTTATTTGCAAGCTCAACAGTAAGTTCTCTTCGAACATTATATACATACTGATAATGTTTTATTCGTTTGCAGTTTTCACACGCACTTTCAAGTTCTGTATAGAACTCACGCATTTTATCTGCATATTCACCGTATTTTGAGGAAAAATACTCATTTATAAGAGTTTTTGTGTCAGCATCAATATTCCACATGAGCTTTGCATGGAGGTAATTATTTATCGCTCTTACTCCCCATTTCGATGCAGTCATGTGCATATAGTAAAAATGCCTTACATTTTTTTTATAATAAAATGGCATATCATTAGAGATTTTTTTAGTGAAAATAAATGGCATTGAAGCGAACGAACTTACATTGTAGTATTCAATAATCCCGATCTCCCCTTTATAAAAGCCATCAGACCAAGAAAGAAGATGATCATGAAGAATTTTATTTGTTTCAACACACTTCTCATCATTTATATTATGAACATAGCATCTTTCAATAACAGCCATAAAAACAGCTATTGTACTATAATCAAAATCATCTGGAAGTGGCCTGTCAGGTGGTGTAAGGGTTTCGTGATAGGCAGGAATTCTTATGTGAATTTTTCTTTGAATTCTACCTTCTTCTGTTGCCTTTTTAATTGCTTTATCTAATTTGTATGCAATCATCAACTGACGATATGAGTATGGAATCTCTTTACATTTTTCGCATTCACACCATGTCCCGTTGTCAAGTGCAAAAAGCTCAAGTGCATCGGCATCTTTATACTCCCCGTCAACAAGTGAATCTACCATCAACCTGCAAAATTCATTAACACCATTTTCATTAGAGGTACATATATAATCCCCTGTGGCATATCCTCTTTCGTTATAAGCGTTATAGTCTCTTTTTAGAGTACGTTCACCATTCACTTGGGCATACCATTCAGGATGTGCTTCTCCATATGTAAGAATCCCATCGTTATTTATATCGCCTTTATAGAGTGGGCTAATAGGATATGGATCATCGGATTTATTTTCCCCTCCAAAAATCTTATGTTTATACGGATACTCATGGTTTATATCCATATATTTGTAATGGATTGTATGACCTCCGTTAACTATTTTTATACATAATTTATGTAAAAGTTCCGGATTTTCAAAACTATACATAAATGCACAATTCATTTTACTGTGAACCATCCACATAAGAAAATCAAAGTGTGTATCATACATAAATTCAGAATAAATTTCTCTTGTTACAAAAGATGGTTTTTCATATATATTTATTTCTCTATTTTCACTTAAATCAAGAGTCGAATTATAAAAAATCCCTTCTTTTTTCGGAAAAATAAATCTTATTCCATGATGTTCCATATAAGACGATGCACCGTAAAGACAAGCGGATTTATCGTTTCCGTATATAAGAACAATTTGTTTGTTATCTACAATTTTACTTTGTATGCAAAACGCTTCGTTTTCAGTAATTTTTTGACAGTCAATTCCATAAAGTTCAGACGCTTTTAAAACGGATTTTTCTCCCATAAATATTAAAACATCGCCCGATAAATCAATATCAGAAATATCTTTTACTTTTATGTCAAGTTTTTTATTTTCGAGAAGAACTTCCGCCATATCTAAAGCGGCAAAACATTCAGTACAGGAAATACAATCATCGGATGACGGATTTAACCAACTAATATTTTTTTCAGCATAAGCTGCTTCATTTATTGTATTAAAATTTCCTTTGGAAACATAAATAATATATTTCATAAAAACACTTCCTTCATAAGAATTCTATCACAAAAGGGATAATTTTACTTATAAAAAGGTTATTAAAACTTGTAAAAAACAAGAAAAATTGCTCAATCAGGCAATTTAGCCCCGATTGAGCAATTTATACTTTCAAAAATTACATAGCGTCAAATCTTGCTTGTGCCGCATTATATGCATCGATTATTTCCTTTGCTCCTAAAGAATCTGCTTTTTTAAGCCAGTTATTCCATGCTGTATCTCCTGTTTCTGTACCAAGAACATATTTTGTTGCAAATTCTTCAGCTGCTTTTTGCAAAGATGTTTTATATTTTGCACAGATTTCTTTTTCTTCTACCGATAATACAGGTACAGGATCTTCAGGCCAGTATCCGCCGCCTTCCATATTATTTATAACATCCTGTGCTTCCTGTTCTTTTTCGGTAAAGTTATAATAAATACTTTTTCTGTCAAATCTTCTGTATAATCTTTCTATAAACAATCCGTATTTTTCTTCCAGTATAGATGTAGACGGTTTTTCCCCCTCATTAAATCCAAGATATTTTGCAAAACCGTCTTCTCCAAATTCGAAGGTAACACCTTCAACCCCCATAGTCATAAGACGAGCACCTGATTCTGATATTAAATAATCAGAAAGTTTCATTGCAAGCACTGCTTTTTTCCCTTTTTTAAAAGCTGCACCGGCAGATGATTTAGCCAATGAAAGAGTTTTTTTGTTTATAGGAGGTGCGTATCTTAAATCATATTCAGGAACTGTGTCTGATGTTTGTTCTTTAAATTGATCCATTCTGCCTATATAATCCCATGTAACAAACGCTTTATCTTTTTGCGTCATTTTGTTTGTCCATGCAGGTTCTGTTGCTGTTAAAAATTCAGGGTCAATAAGTCCTTCGTCATACATTGTTTTAATTAAATCAAGAACTTCTTTAAATTTAGGATCAGTTGCCATTAACTTCCATACTTTTTCGTCTTCATTATAATACTGTAAAAACTGAGTTGAACCTGTAAGACCTTTCATATAACCAAAATCTCTGAAAATAACTGCTTTTGTTTTAGATGCAAAAGGAGTGGAATCTGGATATAATTTTTTCAACTCTCTTAATGTATCAAGAAATTCCTGTTCATTAGACCACATTTTTATATTATGTTTATCAAATATATCCTTACGATACATAAGACCATGATTTACATCTCTTTGTGTATCATATTTCGGCATGTGATATAACTTATTATCTGCTCCAAGATAATTTTTAATTGTATCTTTTGTTAGCCCATATTCTTCCGGTTTATCATAAAAGATTTCTTTAAAGTTTGGAAGTTCATCTAAGTGGTCAGATACAGCTTCAAAAGCTCCTTGCTGTGCAAAATCAAAAATTTCTTCGTTAGAAAATCCATTAAAGAAATCAGGAATTGTATCCTGTGATGCCATAAGAACTTTTGCTTTTTGGGAGAATGTTGCTCTTGGAATAGCGGTAATCTGAACATTAAGCCCTGTTCTTCTTCTTAATTCGTTGATAACAACAGTTTCATTAAGATTTGAATATTCGCTTGAAACAGCAACTGTTATTTCTGTAAAATCTTTATCAATCGGAAGTTTTAAAGTGCCGTAATTTCCAATTTTTGCAGGGTTTAATTCATCTTTTGTTGCTAAATCAAAAGAGGAGTTATTTGAATTAGTTGAACACCCGGAAACAAAAGTTATAAGTATTAAAACTGCAAGTAATAATGATAATTTTTTCCTCATAAAAATCCCTCCTATTTAAATCTTACTTCTTTTATATTAACTGTATGATGTTTTGTGTTACGATAACCGTTAAGTTTAACATATCTGACATTCTGTCTTCCCGGAATATCTATTATCTGGAATTCCTCTGATTTAGAAGCATCAACAACTTCAGACTGAGCATTTTCTTTAATTACAGTCCAGTTTACTCCGTCTTCAGAAACAAGTAAGTCATAAACGAAGTATCTCTGATGTGGGTTAGACCAAAGAATTTCAACTTTATCAAGTGCAACAACCTGACCAAAATCATACTTAAGCCATTTTAATCCTTCTTCATTCATATTAGTTGCCCATGCCGAAGTCGAATTATTATCTATAGTAGCGTAGCCATCATTACTTTCTTCAGCAAGTTCACCATCATCCCATGTTACCTCTGCAACAGTTAAATATCCTTCAGGCGGTGGTGAAAATTTATCGGAAATAACAACTGTTTTAGTATAGTCATACCAAGTTACCGATGCAAAGAATGCTTCAGAAATAAATCTTAGAGGTACATACATTGTATCATTAATAACTCTCGCACAAACATCCATTTTCTTTTCTGCTTCGTTAAGATATGCAATATCTGAATCTGCTGTTACTTTAACCTTACGGCCGTACCTTTCAACAATTGCGGTATTAGTTGTTTCGTCCCAGTCAGTATTTGCATTAAGTGCATCACCGACTGCGCGAAGCGGTACCATTACTCTGCCATTTTCTATATAAGGCTCTTTAGCGTGAACATAAAAATCGTTAACACGCATTTTAATAGGTTCTTCTATATATTCTCTTTGAACAGAAACTATTTCTCTTACTGAATTTTCGTTTTTATATGTAAGAGTGTAATTGCCCTCTTTACCTTTAAATTCAGCTATTGTTCCATCTTCTGTTACAACCGCATCGCATAATACTTCGTTGTCTTTTGAAACAGTCCATGTACCTGCTTTAAGGTTAGCAACTGTGATTTTATATTCGCCCTCTCCATCAAATGCAAAGGAAACATTATTTTCTACCTGCTCTTTTGTCAAGCCAAAAAGAACAACTCTGTCAGCAATTTTAACGCCTTTATGAGTATCGGTTTCAATTAAAGTTGCTTTTAAAGGTTCAACAGTTGAATCGGCATCAGACATTTGCATTACATTTAAGAAATAATCTTCTTCACTTGGTGTAACAGGACTTATTTCCGTTCTTATTCCACCCTGTTCAGCAACGTTGCCGGGATAAGGAGATGTTTTAAACACTTTTCCTCCTGCCCAGAATTCATTCGGATTTTCGCCAACCTGAGTAATTGATACATTATCAGCTTTTGGTAAAAGCGTATCATTAACAAGCTTTCCGTTATATCCGTTATCTGTTCTTTTTAAGATTGTTCTTGTTCCTTTAATTTCAGGAGCATATGATCCGTGTAAAAGATAAGTCTTTTTAAAAGCAGGATTAGAAGATACAACATGGTCAAATACTATTAAAACTGCAGGAATATCAGGATTATCTTCTTTTAAATTCAGGAACATAAAGCTTCTTTCATAGTCTTTAACCTTTTCTGAATAATTTCTTGCAATATCACCGCTTAAATATGTGTAGTCAGGATTATATTCGTCTGGTCCATGCTCTCTTCCAAGAAGTTTGGAGTTGTTAAGCCCTTCGCGTTCGCTGAACTTATCTGCATCCTGAGGATCTGGATATGAATATTTTCCTCCTGCCGGTATAACCAGCTGGCCTCCTGAGTTAACAAGTTCGTGATTGCTCCCTGAATATCGGAAATTATCTATTCTCTCAGCCGGATCTAAAATAAGCATACAGTTATGCGCAATAGTCTGCTTATAGTAATTATTCCAGTATAAGGTTCCCATATAACTACTTTCTTCTGCCGGTGTACTGTTTGTCTGATAATATCCTGTATCAGTTGCAAGTGCACCTTTATAGAAAATTTCAAATTCCCCGGCATCCATATGATTATGATCTATCAAAGTTGCAAGATTAAGTTTCATAGTAACAACAACATCATCAGAATTTTTACCTGTATTCCATCCTGTTCTTGCTATATATTCACCTGCAGGATATGGGAAATATCTTGATAATGGTAAATTATTATATGGTATAGGCTCAATTGTCGGATCATTTATAACAAGATATTCAATCCATCTTGTAGGCTCTATTCTTTCTTTTTCATCAAGAAAAGCATATTTTAGATAACCGTCTTTATACCAAGAGCCAAGCATCATGTACATATTATCTGCACCTTTTTCTCCCATACTTCTTGGTGTTGCTTTAGTATCAAAGCCTCCGTCTCCATCAACCATATAAAACCCATCAGGACGGGTTGCATATATATACCAGTAAGGCACCTGACCTAAATTATCATTTTCCCAGAAATTCTTACCGCCGTTCAACACACCCATCATATGCAAAGTTGTAACATCGGCATCCCATCTCCAAGGCCCATAATTGGAACCATAAAGAGGTTTGTGACCATTATAAAGGAAATCTCTTCTTATAGGCATATACTCATCAACAAGTCTTCCTACACAGGTGTTATATATATATGGTTTTTCATCATAAGTTGCGATACCGAATGCTACAAGGTCACGAACAAGTTGCTCTTCCGAACCATGACCTCCCCAACCAGCCTGAAGTACAGGAGGCCAACCAATTTCAAGATAATTCCCTGCAAGATAAAGAGTTGTATCAATTATATGATTTTTTTCCTCTTCGGTCATTAAATCATAGCACCAGTCATAGACCATAGACTCTGCCCATAATAGTTGGCTTAGTGAAGAATAATCCCCTGTAGAAGTATAAACAACTGTTCTTAAATAATTGCAGATTATTTCTATAGCTTCACGACCATGCGTTTCGTTTCCGTTTAAGACATAGTCCATAGCCTTGCACTGAGCAACCTCAGTAGCATATTTATTATGATTCATTGCACCATTATTATCAGGTAAAATACCTGTTGCGTCAGTTTTACCTGCATAGGTTATCATTCTGTTCCATGCCCATTCGTGCTCAGGATGCTTTGAATATTCTAAAATTCTTGGAATATCTTCTTTTTTAAATAAAAGTCTTGGATGCTCTCCTACAGTCGGTTTAACATCAGGGATTGAAAACAAAAGTTCCTCCGAACCTTCTTCCTGATATTCTCCCATTCCGCTAAGAGATGCAGATGCTTTATTTAAAACGGCAATCCTGTCAATTCTCTGGTTTGTTTCACGAGGATATAAATTAACTGTATGAACGCCCTTTGTCATATCAGCACTTAATACTCTTAGCCATACATAATTTTCTGCGTCAACTGATAATTTTTGCTGGTTATAAGCATTATCATCATAAGAAACAAATGTTGAATCTCCACCTGCTGTGAGAACTTTAATTCTTAACCAGACAAGATATTTTGTATCTTCCGGTGCATAAAACTCAAAACTTAAACCTGCTTTTTCAATCTTTGCAGGGTCAGTGACACTCTGCCCCTTAGCAGGTATAACAACTTTACCACCACTTGCATCGAAATCGTCTTGAATTGTATAAGCTGAAGATACAACACAGTCTTCTGCTTCAATTAAAATTCTGTTATGTATAAATTCAGGATAATCCTTCATAATTGTTCCATAAGGATTTGCGTAAATTTGCGGATATTTATATTCTGCATCAGAATCAATTCTGAACTTATATTTATCAAATTGAGGGAAAGAGGAAATATCGGTAAGTTGATTTTCTAAAAGTCCACCCTCTCCAAGATAATAACAAGTGTTATCACATTTTTTTGAAATAAATTCTTTAGTTTTCTCCCCTGCTATATTACCTGTATTGTAGGAATATGTTGTATTACCCTCAACCGATATACCACCTGCGTTATAGCCTTTAACATCTCCGTTATTATAACATACTGTTGTTTTGGCATTAGTTGAAATACCTCCCGCATTTTCTTTAGCAGTTATATTACCTTTATTAAAGGAATAACTTACAGAAAGTGCAGTTTCTACACAAATTCCTGCTGCATCGCCTTTAGTATTTTCTATATTACCATAGTTTGCACAGTTTTTAATATCACTGTACGCTATGCCTGCGATTCCCCCTGCATAAGTTGCATTGGCAAGAATACTACCCTCGTTTTTTGATGATTCAATAATGGTATAACCATTGAATGAACCTCCAAGGATACCTCCCACTCCACCTTTTTTCGAGGTGGATACTTCTATATTACCATAGTTTTCACAAGATACAATCTGCACTTGAGCAGCGGTTTTTATCAGTCCGACTATACCCCCTAAATATACATTTTCACTGCCGTTATAGTCAGTTGATACATTGGCTTTATTTATACATTTTTCAATTCTGCCGTCAGTTATAAAACCAACTATACCGCCTGCAAGGGTTCTTTTGTCGGATTTTACATTACCATCAACAATAATATTGGAGATAACTCCTCCTGACATTGTTCCGATAAGCCCTACATTTCCCTTAGCATTTATGTTAAGGGTAATTGTAGGCTTTTTACTTGTATTATCAAGTTTACCGTAAATTTTTCCACGAAATGGATTTGTTTCAGTTCCAAGAGGAATATAATCATCAGGAAGTGTAATATCGTTTATAATCCAGTAAGTTCCTGTCATATCCGTTATGTTTAAAAAGTCTTCTGCAGAAGTTATTTTATAAATTCCGTTTTCATAGGTTATCCCAAAAGAAACCAATGGAAGAAAACTTAACATACTTAAAGATATTGCCAGAACTACAATAAAAGATACAATTCTTTTTTTCATATATTTTTCCTTCCTTCGTTAAATTATAGGAATTAAGTATTCGTAATTTTCGCTTGAATCTGAAATGTTTTCATCCAAAAATTCAAGTTTAATAAATATTTCATAATAACAGTTCGGCTTTAATTCGCTAATGGTATAGCCTGTTTTATTTGCACCTTCGTGGTCTAAAACGATATATCCGCCTGACACATCTTCAATATCGGTGTTGTTAACTATTTTTATACTTAAAGCTTTAACACCTTCAGGTAAAGACCATTCATATATCACATCATAATTTGCGCCATTTAGCACACTTGATGCAGAAAATGTTTTAAGTGCAGGAATAACCTCTTCTTCTTTTTTATGAAGATTTCCCAAAATCTGAGGATACTTATAATCAGCACTTTCATCAGTAGCCCAAGTATCATTTTCAAAAAGAGTATTAAGCTCCAATTCGTTAACACTTGTACCAAGAGTTAATGTATCAGTTCCATTCCATGTACCCATATAGTAAACATCTTCATATTTTGAATATACCTTACTACTTGCATCCTTGGTAAAATTAGCAAGAGGTTCTGATGAATATACTCTTACAAGTTCATACGCTACTTCGTAATTACTTCTGCCTATGGTGTGAGTAAATGCAGGATCTGCCATTTCATCTCCATTTAAATCATATAATTTACCTGAGTTATAACAGTCGGTAAAAGTAAACTTATAAGTTTGAGGAGTTGATGTTTGTGTTCTGAGTGTTGCGGAAAACAAACCTGCTGCAGCACCTTTTTTAACATATATATCCCCTGCATTAAAACATTTTGAAACATCAAGTTTATAGTTACCTGAACTCCACGCAACAAGTCCTGCTCCGTTACTTGATGTAGCAGTTATTTTTCCGTAATTTGCGCAACTTGTTATGGTAGAATTATTCGTACTGGCACAAATTCCACCAACATATGCTGTGCCTGTGATGTTTCCTTTGTTATACGAATTCTCTATTGTGCAGGCACCATTGGAAGTTATACCTCCAACATAAGTAGTACCTGTAATGTTTCCTAAGTTAGCACATCCTGCTATAGTTGTACTTTTAACATAACTTGCTATACCCGAGGTTAAATAAGGACCAATAACAGTTGCATTGTTGGTACAATCTGTTATTTTACCTTGCGAATATCCCGCAATAGCCGCTACACCACTTCGGTCAGTAAGATTGGAAAGACCGTCTTTAAATGTAACATTAACTGCCCCTTCAAATTTAATATTTTTTATTTCTCCGTTTGTATCAAGATAATTTACAAAACCAACGCAAATAGAGTCCGATTCATAAGGTGCAGTGTCGTTTCCAATGTTTAAAATAATGGTTGGTTTATAATCTGTCCCATTAAGTTTACCTGTAATAGTTCCTGAAAACGGAATGTCAGTAATATGCCCTGATGAATAGGTTACTTTTGAACCGATTGGTTTTGTTACTGTGATATTTCTTGTTATAACATAATGATCATCCGCATCATAACCGCTTACACCATCACCGATTTTCGCAAGTTGTTCTCCACTTGTTATAATCCATGGATATTCTTCCGAACCGTTTTGAATTTGCTCTCCTGATGAACCCGTAGGTACTAAAATTTCTGCCGGTAATGAATCTTTGTATAACAGTTTATCTGAGCTGATTGCTGTTACATATATTTTTGTATCTGCATCACATACGGATGTATCGGGAATTACTACTTTATTATTTAAAGTATCATATGTATAGTCTGTATCAAGAGTAAGTTTTGTATTATCACTCTTTACAATTTCAACATTATATCCGTTATTATTTGAAACATCATTCCATGTGGCAATTACTCTGTGTTTACCGCCTGCAACACCGTTTTTTTCTTTTAATACAGGTGTTTCAAGACTTTCAAAGTTTGCCATCATATCAATAGATTTTGAATAATCACTGTTATGGAATCCCACACGGCCGTTTGCCATAACGCAAACTGAGAATATTTCTTCAGCATTTGTTCTGTTCTGTGCTATAGATGTAAAATATGTATAAAGATCAATTGAAGTGCCGTTATAATTATTTATTACAAAGTCACTTTCACCCGCAAGAGAAATTTTAATATTATAACTTGATGCTCCAAAAACACTGCTCCAGGCAAGTATATATTTTCCCTCATCTTCGTTATATTTAAGTTTTGGAACATCTGCTGTGGTAGGAATAATTATATTAGAGGAACCACCTCCACCACCGCCTGATGAACCTCCGCCCGAAGGTCTTGTAGAAACTGAAACACCAGTTCCTGATGATACGTTTTCTTCTTTTTCAGGAATTTGCGGTTTGTTATAGGTTGTATTATAAATAACAGTAAAGCCTTCACCCCTTGTTAAAGGATTATCTGCTTTAAAAGAGCCATCGGAATAGCCACTAAGAATTCCCGCCTTTAATAGTGCTGAAACTGAACCTTTTGCCCAATCGGGAATTTCGTTTATATCAGTCAAGTCAGAATTCAAGTCGGTTGTATCAAGTCCTAAAATTCTTGCAAGGATTACCGAGCTTTCTGCACGGGTAATATTCTTTTCGGGATTTGCATTACCATTATCGTCCCCTGTAATATACCCATTACCTTTTGCTATAAGCATATCTTCGTAATACCATTTATCTTCTGATACATCAGGAAAGTTTATATCTGATTTAGATGTAAGACCTCTTGATTTATTTATAATTTTAATAAATTCTGCTCTTGAGATAGTGTTGTCGAGCTTTAAGGTTCCGTCTTCATATCCTGACACAATGCCCTTTTCAATAAGGGATTTTGCATATTCCTCTGCCCAGTGTGAATCTGCGGATACAGGTATAACACACAAAGACAGTATAATTGCAACTGTAAGTATTGTTGAAATATATTTTCTCATATTCTCTACCCCCTATTCTTCAATTTCATAATTTATTATTATCATATCGTAAACTGTAAAATCAGTATGTCTGAATATAATTCTTGATGCTGTATCAAACGAACCGGTTTCTTCTATTGTTATAATATCGTTTAAATCGCCTGATTCAATTTTGACATCTTTTGTGTTCCCGAGTTTATCTTTATAAACAGTAATTAAAGTTGGTGTCATTCCTTTAAAATCGATTATCTGCGATACATAAGTAGAAGGGTCATTATAGTTTACATTATTTAAGAAATATTTTTTATCAGGAGAGCCTGCCATAACCCCATGAACAAGACTTCCTTTTATTTTTTCAGGAACAATAAGAAAATGATTGAAAGTAGAAGAGTTTCCGCCAAAGTTTGCTTTATTAACGTCAAATAAACGTCTTGTAGCATCACTTGCCTGATAACCTGTCGCTCTTCTTCCGTAGGAGAATGAAGATAAAGTTCCTGTTTCAAGTTCATCTAAAATTACTACTCTTTGAATTGAGCTTAAGTATCCGCCATTTGCAGTAACTCTTATTATATCACCTTTTTTCAAAGCAGGAATTTCGACATTGTATATATTATCTTCATCATTTGCTTTTCTTCCGTTTATAATATAGTCATAAGGAAGGAAAAGATTATCGGTATCCGCAACAACACTTAATTCCTTCTCTCCGTCTATAGTATAATAAATCTTAGTCAGTTCTCTTTCTTTGGCTTCATCATAATATGTATTTTTCCTTAAATATACTGCTTTACCTTCCGCCTCTTCTTCTCCGCTAATACCGTTTTTGCCTCTTAATACGACCATTTCAGCAACACCTGTATCGGCATCAATATTATAGGCTTGAATATCATATAAAACACCGTCTTCGAGCGATGAAGAAAGGATTACCTTATAATTTGAATCTTCCTTTTCGTCTTCAAAAAGTTTAATCATATCATAACTTGGTGCTATATATGAATATGCAGGGTTAGATGCATAATTTGTAAAATCGTTAATCCCACAAGTATCAATATCAGGAACAGAGAACACATAAGTTTCGCTTGTTATATAAAATCTTCCTTCAACTGTAGAAGACTTTGCTCTGTACCCTCCTATACGAGGCGCTCGAAAACCTGCTTTTAAGGTGTTAGTATCTGATACTTCTTCATTTGAATATCCTATTGAGTTAAAGTCGGTATAAATATTTCTTTCATATCCCTGTGAAATAATACCCTGTGATACTTTTTTAGGAATAGTTATATAGTCAGGATTATCAGTATTTATACTTGAAATTTCACCTTTATCATTAAACTTGATAATTGCAGGTCTTGAAATATTTGTTTCATAAGGGGTTTGATTTGAATCAAGCCATTTTCCATAATTATCCGGTCTTTTTTTAAGTGCCGTTTCCTGAGCATCCGCCCCCTGACAGGTAACACCATCTATTTTTGCATTTTGTGATACATTGTAAGTTCTAACAGTATTGGTATTTTCTAAAATTTTCATAACAATTGTTTCTTCACCGCTTACTGTTCTTTTTGCGAATGAAATAATATAAGAGTAATTATTAGAAATTTTAGTTACATTTTCCAAGAATGCAATTTTACCGGTATAATCTAAATATGCAGTTAAATCCATACCTGATACAAGATTGTTATAATACCCTTGTTTAACCGAATACAAGGAAGAAGATACTTTATAATCTGTTCCGTTTACTGTTATAATATTTTCAGCTGAATTATAAGAATCATAAATATCATTAACAACTGTTCTTCTTACAAACAAGAAATATACATCTTTTCCGTCAAGCTTGTCAGGAGCTGTTGCAACTGAAATAACATCATCTTTTAGTATATCTGATAAAGAATTTATTGTTCCGTCATCTGACGTAACAGTAAAAATAGCATTGTCAGAATCTAAATCAAGATTGTTTCTTGGATTCCATCTGCATGAAATATACATTTTTTCGGTATCAACTGAATCGACAACTATATTATAAGCAGGACTGTTATTTTCTGCTTTTCCGTTTGACATACCTGAATAGTTAAAACTCATAACGCTTATTGTTTCTGCTTTGCCGTTTGCATCAGCATCAATAAAGGTAACAAAACCGTCCTGAGGCTTTAAAGTATCATTATCATATTTTACTTGTAAAACTCCGTTAAATAATACATCCGGATGAGTTTCCTTAGCTATTTTTTTAAATTCTCCGGAAGACGGTTCGTATTCTACATAATTAGATGTAACATTTACTATTTTGTCACCGCTTACAACCGATGCTTTCATTGATTTATAATCACGATAATATACAATTTCTTCTCTTCCGTTATCAACATTTCTTTTTACATATAGTGTAAGTTTTTTACCAAGTTCGTTCTCTATACTTGTGTTACCTGACCATAATGTAAGTTTAGAGTTATTATTAAGTTTTACGATAACAGTATCCAACGAAGAAGCTGTACCCTCTAAAGCACTAAGAGGTGTAGAAACAACTTTTGCATCATATTTATAAATATTATATTTATCAGATAAAAGATTTTCATCAGGTCTTATTGCAACTCCAATATTCCCCTCTTTATCCACAGAGGTTATTTCCAGAGTATCAACGAATAAGGCATTGTATATTAGTTTTGATGCAACATCTCCGGTTAAATAACCTGAATAAGAGCCAAGGCCTTTTAACAAGCCAATATTTTGCCCTGCAACAAAGAAACCTGTAGGATATCCACCGTTTGCATTTGCAAGATAACTATAACCTAATGCATTAGTTAATATTACAATAGCATCGGTATATGAAA
The DNA here is from genome assembly GCA_045658425.1 of Clostridia bacterium. GTDB lineage: Bacteria > Bacillota > Clostridia > UMGS1840 > HGM11507 > SIG450. The sequence continues at coordinate 26,725 of JAZOVB010000194.1, forward strand.
TTATACTTTCAGGCAGAAACATATTATCCAAGTTACCACTTATTATTTTCATATCCTTTGCAGATTTGATTTCAGGAAAATATTTATGTTCTGAATTTACATCTGAAAAGATTTCGCTATATTCAAATTCTCCGTCAAAAATATTTTCCGGATAAAATGTGTTAATAACCAGGGATACAAATTCCCCTCTTGTTAAAAACTCATTATCAAGAATATCAACTCCTGAAATTCCAATAGTTGAAATAAAGTCTTTTTCTTCATTAAATAAAATTTCAATACTTTCTTCATTAGTTTCTAAAGCAAATGCTGTCGTTGTTAAAAGCATTGATAAAACTGTAAGTATTACAATAATTCTTTTCATTCTTTACCACCTCTTAAATTATTTATTGTTCTTATCCTGATTGAATTGTTTTGGAGAATTGCCGTACTTTGATTTAAAAGCGTTTGAAAAATACGACAGTGAATTAAATCCTGACTCGAAACAGGCAGTTGTCATAGATACATCTGAATTCCTTATAAGATTATAAGCATAATCAAGTTTAACATCCATAATATAATTTTTACAGGATACTCCCAATGTTTTAATAAAGAGTACGCTTAAATAATTCTGGGAATAGTTTACTGCATCGGCAACATCTTTTACTGAAATATTATTTTTGAAATTCTTATGTATAAAAGTCATTGCTTCTTTTACATACTCATTATTGCCTTTTAAATATATATTTTTAGATTTTTCCTTTGCTGCCAATACTCCGATTTCTATAATACAATTAGTACACATTAAATCGTTTCTTGCAGTCTTCGGTTTTTCATATTCGGATATAAATATATCAAAAACCTTAATAAGTTTATCATAAGTTTCGGGTGTCAAAGATATAAGATAAGGGAAGTTATCTACATCTAAGAAATCTTTCAAATGTTTATCAAAGAATGTGGTTTTAAGTCTCACTCTTTTATAACTTAAATGTTCATCGCCTTCATATAAAAACAAATGATAATCCGAGGGAGATAAAAGTGCAATATCACCTTTTTTAACTCTGTATTCAATTGAATTTACAACATGTGTTGCACTTCCCTCGGTAAATAATAAAAATTCGTATTCGTGATGCCAGTGAGGTACTTTAACACCTCTGTCTTTTAAGTTATATTCATCACTCACCCTGTAATAATCAAACATTTCAGAACATTTACGCGCTCTTGCTTTTTTATTATCCTGATTATCAATCAAACGTACTTCTTTTTTTATTTCTTCATAAGCATCTTCCAATCTTGATGCTTTGAGAGCATCGGAAAAAAGCAAGTTTTTATCATAACCAAGAAGCGGATATGTTATTGATCTTAACTTCTCTCTGTATATACTGATATTATCAAATAAAGTTAGCTTATAATATTTATCAGTTGTTCGTGTATACTCGAAAATATAATACATAAATGCAATCATACAATATCCGTATTGAATTTGCGCAAGATCATCATACCATAATTTTTCTTTATTTATATTTTTAAATAGTTGACTTGTTTTTATATAAATATTTTCAAAAAGTCGCTTAGTATCAGTTAAAGATATTCCGGATTCTTTTGTATTGCTACTTGAAGAAAATCTGATATGGTTACAGCTTAATCCATCATCCCTTTTTGTCGTTATATCTAAAACAAGCGAACGCCTTACTTTATTGATATATTGATAATGCTTTATGTACTTACAGTTTGCACTTGCTTCTTCAAGTTTCTCATAAATTTCTTTCATCGAAGATGCATATTCTTTATATCTGGCATAATAGTACTCTGAAAGGACTTCTTCTGAGTTTACATTTACATTCCATAAGAGTTTGCAGTAAAGATAATTATTTATTGCAAACAATCCCCAGTTTCTTGCGCTAAAATGCATATAATGAAGATGCCTTGACCCATTAGCATAATAATAAGGAATATCATGTGACATTTTATCGGTAAGAATAAAAGGCATATTTGAAAATGATGATACATTATAATATTCTCCTATCATCATTTCGCCTTTAAAATACCCTTTAAACCACGGTTTTAAATAATCAATAAGCATTGTGTTTGTTTCTTCGCAACATTCATCATCAATGTAATGATTATAGCATCTTTCAATTACAAAGAAAATGGTAAGTATTGTATTATAATCAAAGTCGTCAGGAAGCGGTTTATCAGGTGCTTCCAAAGTTTCGTGATACGCGGGAACAATTATTTTAATTTCTCTGTTTATAATAGCATCTTTTTGTGCTTTTTTTATAGCTTTATCAAGTTTATAGGCAAACATAAGCTGACGGTATGAAAGCACTTTGTCTTTTCTGCACTCGGGACAATCACACCATGTTCCGTTATCCATTGCCCACAGATTGAAATAATCAACAAATTTCCATTCGCCAAAAGCAAGTGCATCTATTAAAAGCTTTATTATTTCATCAGTCCCGTGTTCATTAGAGGTGCAGATATAATCACCTGTGTAATGAGTAAGAGTTCTTGCCTCTTCATAATCTCTGAAACATCTTCGGACTCCGTCAACTTCAGCATACCATTCAGGATGTGCTTTACCATAAGTAAGAATTTCGTCATCATTTGTCTTCTTATCATAAAGAGGACTTACAGGATACGGGTCACAGGGTTTTCCCTCTCCTCCAAATTCTTTATGGCAATATGGATATTCGTGATTAACATCCATATATTTATAAAAAGTATCATGGCCTCCTGCACTGATATTTAAGCAAAGTTTTTTCATAAATTCAGGAATTTCGAATTCTTTTAAATGAATAAAGTTAAGTTTATTATGAAACATCCATAAAAAGAAATCAATGCTTGTATTATTTATAAAGGAACTGAAAGCTCCTCTTGTCTTGAATGAAGGATTTTCAAAAACTTCAAATTCTGATATTGAGCTTAAATCCTTTCTGTCGCTATAATATGTCCCTGAAATACCGGGAGATACAAATGAAAGACCAAGCCTTTCCATATATGAGGATACTGCATTTCTTGTTCCCTCAAAATCATCGCCATAAAGGAAAATGTATTTTTTATCTCTGACCGTTTTACCCGTCATTTTATATCCGCCTTTTTCAAAAGTAGCCTCAGGAAGATAAAGTGAATATTTACTTAAAATATAATCACAGTTTTCTCTTCCGATAACCACATATATATCAGATAAAATATCATCATTAAAAAGAGATATATCACATATTTCTACTGTATCTTTTTTTACATTTTCTATATTTTCTTTAAAATCATAGGCTAAAAAACACTCTATACATTCCCTGGCTTTATCAAGAGTTCTCCAGTTAACTTCCTTTTCACCTTTGGATGCCGTATATGTATCAGAAAAATTTCCTTTTGAAACTATAACTGTATATTTCATTTATTTTCACCTCGCCAAAATTCTTATAGAAACATCGCACTAATGTCTAATTTTATATTACCATAAACTATGTTTTTCTGACTTACAAAAAAGTGTAAATAATTTGCCATAATTCTTTTTATGCAAAATGCGGTGCTTAAAATAAAGCACCGCATTTTTATATTATATTACTTTATTAACATTTCTTATCCCTTTAGGCGATATACCAAACCGTTCTTTAAAAAGAGTTGAAAAATACTGAGAAGAATTAAATCCCGATTCATAACATATATCAGTAAAAGACATACTGGTACATTTTGCAAGTTTCATAGAATAATTAAGTCGTATATTCTTTAAAAAATCTTTAAAATGAATATTCATACTCTCATAAAAGAACGCACCAAAAGCCTGATAGGAAATATCCGCATAATCTGCCACATCTTCTTTTGACATTTCCGATCTGAAATTTTCATAAATATATACAACTGCTCTTCGTATTTTTTCACTGCTTTTATTCTTAGCAGTCATATTTGAAAGAACACATATTATCAACTGCTCAATAATACTTTTGGTAAAAATCAATTCATAATCGTCAGTTGTTTTATCGTATTCATCACAAACAAAACTATACAAAGAATCAATAATTTTCAAATCATCTATAACATCAATTTTGTCAGGAAAGGAATCTATCGCAACAATTTCCCCCATATCCGATTTAAAAAAATCAAAGGAAAATTCAATTTTAACCATACTTGTAAAGGTATCAGGAGAAATAAGAAAATAATCGGTAAAGGATGCGGCAAAAAATGAATTCTTTTCATAACTGTATTCCTTGTCGTTTATCACTACCTTGCCCAACCCATCTTTTATATACAGTATGTACATATCAAGAGTATCTAAAAAAGATACCGTTGTAGCCGTTTCGCTTAAGGTCATTTTAATTTTCCCATCATCAAAAATCAGTTTATTTTCCATAAATCCCCCTCCTTACTGACTGGTATCAAATAAAATACTATTCATTCACCTCATAAATCGTTAAAGGATAACTGTTAAAATTCCCGAAATTACGGACATAGTCTACACATACAGTTCCATATTTAACAGTTTCATAACCATCCTCATTAACAACAACATAAGTTCTTATACTGTACGGTGTAAAATTTAAAATTCCTTTTCCGTAAACTTTTATCCCAAACGAAAGCACACCATCTTTACTTATTACAAAATTCTTATCTTCCACAGATACTTTATGTACTCCATTTTGCCCGATTTCAGGTTCACATACTCCTTTTGCAAAGACCATACCGTAATCTAAAACTGTTGCATTATTTAAAAGTCCGGATATTCTTCCAAAAGTAAGAAATGCATTTTCACTCTCAAGACTGCCAAAACCAAAATAAAATTTTGTTGAATTATTTGGTATTGCTGAAGCTGCAGGTGTTTTAGTTAAAGTATATTCTCCGTTTGCACCTTCGAAATAAGCGATACCTTCAGTTTCTGAAACGCTTGTTCTTCCTTTATACACACCGTCTTTATATATGTACCACATTCCGCTGCTTAAGTCGGCTACACTTATATTATAACTGCCCGCATCGGAAATTGCAAACGAAATATCATTGGAAATTCTATCCTTAGTTTTTCCAAACAAAACAACTCTGTCATAAATTTGGACACCATAATGATAAAGTAAATTTTCGATAAGCGTTGCAGTAAGAGGCTCAAATTGTGAGTCTGCATCAGAAACTTGTAAAACATTTAAGAAATAACTTAATTTATTACTTCCATTATCAGTGATTTCAGTTCTTATTCCTCCACCCTCATTAACCGATGTGTTTACCCCAACATATTTACTTCTTAAATTTACAGTATCACTTATAATATAATCATCCTGATTTTCTCCGACCTTTGTTATCTTTGCATTTTTGGGAAGCAAAGTATCATTTATAAGTTTACCATTATAGCTGTAGCCTTTAACGATTGAAGACGGTGCAACATTTTTTTCTGAACGAGTAAGTGTTACCCTCTTGCTTTTTTCGTCAATCTGGGGAGCATTTACCCCGTGAAGAAGAAATGTTTTCTTATATGATGCGTCTTTTGATACAATATGGTCAAAAACAATAAGTGCCCCGGGATGTTCTTTATTTTTAAAGTTCAAGAACATAAAGCTTCTTTCGTACGCTGATACAGTATTATCAGGATATGCACCTGATAAGTCACCTTTTAAGTATGTATAATCAGGATCGTTAACCTCTTTCTCCTGACCGTATGCAAGAACTTTTGAGGTGTTTAGCAATTCATCCGTTTTTAAATCTTCTGGATTATCAGGATAAACATTTGCACCTTTTGAATTTGACTTCTGCCCGCCTTTATTTAATGAAAAACCATTTTTTGAAGCATCCCAGTCATTAACAAACTCGGTATCAGGAGTATTTGGATTTTCAATAAGCATACAGTTATGTGCAATCGTCTGCCTGTAATATGCCTGATGATATGTTCCTCCAAAATAATTTTCGTAATATGTGTTTCCTGTTTCATTTGATAGCGCTTGGGCATTTTCTTCTGTAAGTGCCTGATAGTATCCTGAATCGGTCGCGAGATTACCTTTATAATAAATCTGGAATCCACCTGCATCAAGATGGTTATGGTCAGAAATATTCAGAGGATTAATTTTCATACTTACAACCATTGCATCTTCTCCCCATCCTGTTCGTGCTATATATGCTCCGCCGGGATAAGGGAAATATTTTGAATAAGAAAGAGTATTCAAATCTTCTTTTTCTAAGGTTATATCATTGGCAATAATACTTTCAATATGGTCATCATATATATCATAACCCCAATAATTTTCTACATTAAAAGAAAGCAGTTTATCCGAGTACGATTTTAAATATCCATCAGAAAACATTGAGCCTATGCCGTGTGACATATAAGCAGGATTATATCTTTTAAGTCCTCCGTAGGCAACATTTTCCCTGCCATCACCGTCTTCTAAAAAATATCCATCTCCTCTTTCTGCATAGATATACCAGTATGGCATATACTGATATTCGTTGGTTTCCCATATATTCTCTACACCAAGAGCTTTATATAAAAGTGCACAGGCAATATCATTTTTGCCTCTATGCACACCGTAATCTGTACCAAAAAGGCTTTTATGTGCATCAAAATATACTTTTCTTGGTCCTATATACTCATCTTCAATTCTTCCTGCTGTAATATTATATACATCAGGATACTCGTCATAGACTGCAATACCAAGAGCCAAACAATCTCTTAAAAGTGTGTTTTCCGAGCCGTGACCTCCCCAACCATTCTGATTAACAGGAGGCCAACCCATTTCTGAATATAAGGATAAAAATTCAAGGGCTTTTTCAATTATAAACTCTTTAGTTTCTTTATCATCTTTTATAAGGTCATAACACCAGTCATACACAAGTGCCGAGGTATAGATAAGATTTCCCATGCTTCCATAATCTTCGGAAGATGCAAACTTCACTGTAGAAAATCTGTTTTTAATAAGGGAAACGGCAAGATTTCCTTTTTCTTTGTCCTGATTCACAAGATATTCAAAAGCAAGACTTTTTATAACTTTATAATCTTCCTTACGATATATAGAAGAATTTTTATCAATGAGATTAACTCTTCCAAGAAAATAATTATGTAGTTTTATAAAATTTTTGTTATCAGGATAACTTTCAGGGGCTGCCATTACAGTTTTTACTTTTTGTAAAATTTCAGGGTTTACAAGTACCCTTGGATGAGATTTATCTTCAAGGGAAATCTCTGGTTCACTATATGGTGAGCCTTCCCATACAAGCGTCTTCGAACTGTTTGTAATTTTAATGTGAGAAATTTCAGTATGAAGCTCTCTTCCCCTTAAATTAAGAATATGCTTTCCCGGACTTAAGGTTGCTGATTTTACTCTTATCCAGGAATAATTTACCCCAATATCTTCCATACTTGAATTAGTATAATCTTTACCAAGAACTGAATCAAAAGAAACAAAAATTGAATCAGATGAATACTTATGAGAAATATCTCCGCTTTCAATTTTACTTCTTATCCACACATATACGCTGTCTTCTTTTTCAAGTGTAAACGAAACACTTAAGTGAGGCTCATATTCAACTTCATCTTCCAGTTTGACAGTTAAAACTTCTTTTGGAAAAGTCAAAGAAAAATAGGAGCCAAGTGAGTCTGAGTTGCTTTTTTTATTAAGATTTTTACTTGGATTACACTTTTCGTCGCACACATTAACATCTAATACAAGTATGTTATCAGAAGCTGCAACTAAAACAAGAGACAATGTAAATGTTAAACACAAAAAAAACAATATAATTTTTCTCATAACAACACCTTTTTTATAGTAAAATTGTTAAAATTTAGGGGTAAATGCCCACATCAATCCATATATCAGAACTGACACAGGGCATCGACCCCTACAACATAAATTTTAATTTATTTAAGTGTTAACTTTATATAGCATTATTCATTGACAGTCATAACAGAACCGTAACAAACTGTTCCATCTGCATATTCTACATAAGGTACGCAGTAATATGTTTTATCGTTTGTTATTAAATTACCATAAAGTTTAATCCCGTACTGTCCTTTTTCATTAGCACCTTTTGTACCTTCTCCTAAGTTAGCGGAGAATTTTCTTAAAGAAGTGTTATTTAAAGTAAAGTCATCTGTTTCTTCAAAAGATAAAAGCATACCAAAGTCAACTGCATCATTACCGGTAACTACTCCAAAACTTGCAAAAGCATATACTTCGAAAGTTTCTGCATCAACCGTAGTAAATAACTGAGATGCACTTGTTGTTCCTTCTTCTACAGGAATTAACGCGTATACAACCGAAACTTCAGCATCATCGCTTATTACTATTTCATACACATTGTTTATACCTTCACAAGCTACTCCATCAGCTGTTACACTTTCAACTTCATAACCATCTTCAGGATCAAGTGCAAGGGTATATGTTTTTCCTTTTTCAACATAAGTTTCAGTTGCTTTTAATGCTTCGCCGTTTGCGCCGTTTGTAAGAGTAACTACATAATATTCTTTATCTGTTCCGTCTGCATTTTTAGGAAGATTGTTCTTAAGAATTGGATAATTTCCTTCACAAGCTACCCAGATTTCAGAGTCAAAGCCTTCAGGTAATCTTTCAAAGCCAGCTTGTGTAGCGTCAGCTAATATACCTACATCAACAGATGTTTCTATTTCTCCATTATTAAATATATCAATATCGTTCATAACATATTCTTCACCAGCTGCGCTATATACATATTCTACAACGGCTGAACCATTAACGCCCTTTGATACCTGACGAGCAACAGCATAACATTGCTCTTCTGTTCCGGTTGTAACAGCTCCGGCATTATATACTGACGATATCTTCTGTGTTAAAGCTGATTTATTATCAGTATATCCGACAACATAAGCTACACCGCCGGTGGCAGCATTTATACCGTGAATTGCACCGGTATTATAGCAATTTGTGATTTCAACTTCTATATTGCTAAGGTCTTCTGAATTTCTGTTTCCTATAATACCTGCAACATTATTTTTTGCAGTAACGCTTCCAGTGTTATAGCACTGATCAATTTTTCCTTTGAAAGCACCTGCTATACCACCTACCAATAAACTTTCTTCGCCACCTGTAACATTTCCTGTATTTGCACATTTTATAATTGTAGCATTACCATTATGAGCGCCAAGAATACCACCTATATGACGGTCTGTTCCTGAAACTAAACCTGTGTTCACTGAACCGGAAATAGAGATATCGCCTGAGCCTGCTGTTACATATCCACCGGCAATACCACCAATAAATTTAGTACCTGATACAGAGCCTTTATTTACACAATCGGTAATTGTAGCATTACCTCTTGTTAACCCAACAATACCACCAACACTTGCATTTGCACCGGTACTGATAGTACCTTCATTCACACAGCCTGTGATTGTAACTGTTGAATTGGCATAAGGACCTGAATATATACCACCACATCCGGTAGATGCTGACATATTACCATAGTTTACACAGTTCTCTATTGTAATAACGTCACTTGCGTTTCTTGTACCTCCAAGTATACCTCCGGCAAATGATGTTGAACCACCTGCTGAGAAATCACCATAGTTCACGCAATCAGAAATTGTAATTGTTGTTCCACTGTTGGTAGCACCAATTATACCCATTGAGTTACCACCGGTATTTACACAGGAAATATAGTTTGTAATACCTGACACGGTTACATTTTTAGCTTTTATTTCTTTAACAAGTATACCCTGATAGCTTGATGCAAAGGTATATTCAGTATTTTCGTATGGCTTTAAGTTAAGGTTTGAAACTGTAACATTTGCTGCAATAGCTGAAAACATCGGCAAAGTTTTTAAGGTAACATCAACGCCACCTTCTTTACCAATAAGATTACAGTTAAGCGTTGCACCTGTAGCCCCTATTTCAATATCGCCATCAAGATAAATGGTTTTACCGACTACATTATATGTCGAGAACTGTTGTGTCCATCCACCTTGTGTTAAAATTCTTACAGTATTATCGTCAACAATAATATAGTCAGTACCTTCTGTTGCCGCCATAGCAGGAAGCTGAACAAGTGATAAAACCATCATTAAAATTATTGCTATTGATAAAAATCTTTTCATAATTTTCTTCCTTCCTTTCTTAAGAATTAACCTCATAGGTTGTGATATTATTTGCTACAGACGCGTCAAAATTCTGGTCGTCGAGCCACTGACTAAGTCCGGCATCTGCAATAGTTTCCTGAACACAGAAAACATCAGTTTTTAATTCGGGTTTAACATATTTCATAAAAATACACCTCCATTTTTATTTAATGTAAGTTTATCACATATTAAAATATCAAACTTTAAAAAAAATGTGGATTATTTACAAAAAATAATCCACATTAATTTATTTACATTGCAGATGGTGTAAGAGAAACATTGTAGAATGTGCATCTGTCAATCTCATAAGGCAGTCTTTCTTCCTCAAATTCGTAAATTTTTTCTATGTCACCATTTAAATATTTATTTATTCTTTCTTTTGCAGTTGTAATTCTTCCTAATAATCCTGAATATCTTACATCTAATACTTCTGCACCGAAAGGTTTATTGATATCGTACCACATATCAAGATGCAGTTTCTTAAGAACTGAAAGTTTTTCATATAATTTATCAAGTTTATTTTCTGCTACGTCCTTTAAATACTCTTTATCATATCTTTTATATGCAGGCTGAAGATTTGTGCCTATTTCTGCTTTTAAAATCATAAAGTCAAACAGCGCAACGGAAAAATCATATCTATCCTGCCATAATTTATTATTACTTTTAAATTTTTTCATTTTTTCAAGACATAATTTATAATGAGTTACCATATCATTTTCTTTTAAGAAACATTCCTGATTTGATAATAAAATATCCTGCCATAAAATTCTTTTTCCGTAATATTTATCATTAGGATGATTTATCTCTTTTAGCGGAAATATATTGTGAAAATCTCCCATAACGGAAAATGCATCCCAGGAAGCACCTGTTATAAACTCAAAGTTTTCTTTTGCATTACAAAGAGTATTTTCATCTCCATACATAAATTCAGCATATAAAGAAAGTCCGTACAAAGACATAAAAAAGTCACACTCTGCACCATTATCTCCCCAGATGGTTGCATAAACTTCTTTAACACCGTGTTCTCTGCATTTTGAGAGTGATGCTGAAGATGCATTTACAGTTGTATAATAATCTGATGTAAATCCTTTCCAGTCAGTTATTCCTCCTGCGAAAGCAAAATTTTCACACATTGTTTTATGCTGAACAAAGAATTTTTCATAAAAGTCTTTATCAAAGTTATGATAGGACCAGTAAACAGGTACAATATCCGAAAGAGCATCTTTGTATTTTGCAAGTACGTCTTCTGAAATATCTGCATTGTATGTACTGTCAGTTGATAAAATTCTAAAGAACATATCACTCCACATCATAATTTTATATGAATATTTATCAGCAAGTTCTTTAACTTTTTTTAAGTGGGCAAGGAATATATCAATTCTTGGTTTATAACCATTCTTTTTAAGATATACACCCGTTCCCATATCCCATGCTTCATCAAGACCGATATGAATTTTATCAGTTCTGAAGCATCCTTTAAGGCTTGAAAACATTGTATCTATAAGTGCCATTGTTTCGTCACTTTCAGCCATTATACAACGTTCAGTATCTTTAACCGGTGCCGCTTCTTTCCACTGGATATATCTTTCCATGTGACCAAGAGTCTGAATACAAGGGATAACTTCTATTCCATACATAAAAGCATAATCATCAATTTCTTTAAGTTCTTCTTTAGAGTATCTGCCTCTTAAATAGCCGAAATACGGATGGTTATCAACAGTATATGTATCCTCAGTATAGAGCATCATTGAGTTTAATCCCATAAGAGCATAATAATCGATATATTCTTTTAGTTTATCTACTTTGAACACAGCATTTCTTGACATATCAAGCATAGGACCACAAGCATCAAAATATGCTTTTTGGCTAACTGAAAATTCTTTTTCTTTTCTTAAGTTTTTAACAAAAAGAGAAATCATTCTAAAAAGTGATGTTTCAAGTGTATATTCAACATACCCTTTATTATCTTTATATTCTGCTATAAGGTTATCACCTTTTTTTACATCAACTAATATTCCGTTTTCACAGATTCTTATACAAAGTTTCTTCTCTAAATTTTTAATAGCATTTTTTTGTTTCTCATTAAGTCCCTGAAATTTAAGTTCCATTATTTTCAAATTCATTTTACCGCCTCCGTGAAGTATTATATAACATCATATCAGTAAAAACAATATAATACTTTCAAAATAAATTTTTTTAGTTTAGAAATTTAATGGTATCACATAACTCACATAAAAATACACCAAAGAAAATATCTTTGATGTATTTTTCATTAACAAGTAAAAATATTACAATGCGGACTGTGTATCATTCGGGTCGCCGTTGATTGCAAGGTCATATTCCTGCGACCAATCAAGATTGCGGTAGTCTTTTGCTCTGTCATCTTTTTCTATCCAGTCAAGAAGAAGGTCAAGCATTTCCTTTGTCCATGTGTTTTTATCTATCTGTGCTGTTGTAAATTTATTTTGACTTATCATTTCAAAGCCAAACATATCTTTAACCTGAGTCTTGGCAGCACCGCCGACAACTTCTTCAACAAGGTGGCTTGGTATAAACAAAACTCCGCCTCCTGCACCGAAAACAACATCGCCGGGTAAACATACGGCATTACCTATTCTTGTAACAGTGTTATATCCTGTCATAATAAAATCACGAATCGGAGTCGGGTCAATACCTCTATAATACACTTGAGTATTTTCTATTTTTTCCATTTGTTCGGTATCACGGACACCTCCCCACACTACTGCTCCTCCGTTTTCATTTTTTGTTTTGTTTTTAAGGGCAGTTGTTAAATTACCACCAAGGAATGTTCCCTTATAGATTTTATCATACATATCTATAACAGGAACATCATATTCCATTAAATTATCAATTACCCACTGATTGTATGTACCGGTTCTTCCTTCACTTCTTCCAATATCCTTTACAACATCGTCAAGATCAGGTCTATATGGGCAGAATATTGCAGTAACAGCTCTTCCTATTAATTTTCTTCCATCGTTATGAAGGGTTTTAAGCCTTCCTTCAAACTGACTTTCATACCCTTTTACAAATATCGGTTTCCACACTTCTTCCAATGTTAATTTTTTTAGTGCTTTTAAATATTTTTCATCAACTTTAGGTCTTCCGTCAGGAAGTCTTTCTCCTTTCCACTGAGGTGTTAAGGCTATTATTTCTTCTCTTACATTAAAATTCATTTTATTCTACCTCCACAAGATATGTTGAATTTGATGTTAAATCAAGGACTATTTTATTATCAGTAAGAACACCTTTAAATACAGGTTTTATTTTTCCTTCTTCCCTTAAAAGTTCAACATCTTTATCTGTCATATCATCTTTAATTTTTTCATAAATTCTGTAAGGATTTGTATGATTTTTATCAATACAATATATTGTTACCGTCTTTCCTTTTACATCTTCTTCAAACGACAATTCTTCTTTTATCAAAGGAAGATTTTCTTCAAAATTACAAGATGAATAAGTAAGCATTACCACGTATTTTTTATTTGATTTTGTCGGAATAACATATATATTATCGTTATCTTTTTTATATTCAGTAATTCCTTCTTGCAACTTTGATGAAAGAATATATGCATTATATATAGGTTTTGCTATAAAGTTTAAGGTAAAGAAATTACGAAAGCCTGTAAAATCTTCTTTCATTTCGTGTTGACCGGAAAGACAGATAAGCATTTTGTCGATTTTATAACCTGCAGTCAAATATTCGGATATCATTTTTGTATAATAAGATGCAAAAACTTCGGTTTCGCGGAATATAAGAGTAGGCGCAGTTTTTATATCAGTAAAACCTTCCCCTGATGCTCCCCATTCATCAACAATAAGTGGTATATGTGAAAGCCCCACTTTTTTAATAATGTCTGAATACTTTTTCTGAATTTCCATACTGTTGTTAACACTTACAGGTTTTGAGCCATCATTCATAAGCCTTGGATGAGTGCCGTATATATGTATTGATATGAAATCCTGAGGGATATTATTTTCTTTATTATAAACCATAAGCTTTTCAAAAAAATCAAGGTCAAATGAAAGAGCAGGACCTCCAACCCAGATTCTTTCATCAACTCTTTTAATACCCCTTGCAAATGCAGCATACATTTTTTTGTATTCTGAGAGTCTTACTTCATTATTTTCTTTAGGAATATCAGACATAAAGAAACGATACCAGTCAGGCTCGTTAAAGCACTGCATTCTCCATTGTGACACTGTTTCGATACCATATCTTTCAACAAGATGCTTTGTGTACTGATAACACACTTCTTCCCATTCTTCATAGTTTGCAGGAGGTGATGTTATCATATCCTTGCCCTTATATCTTATTTTTTCAGAAATTACATCCGGATTTTTTGCAATACATTTTGGCATCATTCCATAAGCAATAAGCACATTAAAACCTTTTTCCTTAAGATAATCAAGCCTTAAATCATTAACACGGAAATCATAGGTAAGTTTTCCGTTTTCATCTCTTAAAACAATATCTTCAAGCATTGCATAAATTCTTATGGTATTTGCTGTTTTATCTTCTGAAATACGGTCTAATATTCTTTTACCCCAGGAATCTTCAACTGCGTCTGTTGGATGAAACAGACAATTGTTCCAGAAATTATGCTGTATTCTTTCTACTTTATCCTTAATATAAATCATTATTTTTTTCCTCCATTTCTATTAATCCCTTCATATACCCTATGGCATAAAGTCTGCCAAGAGCTGCGTAACCTGCCACATCGGTATTTTCTCCTTTCAGAGTCGGCACATGGTCAACACGGATAGGTACATTTATATTATGTTTTTTATAGGTCTTTATAAGCTTCGCCATATCAAGCGAACCATTATCATGAAACGTCTCGCAAAAATCATTTATATTTCCTTTTGTATTACGAAAATGAATAAAGAAGATTTTTTCTTTAAATTCTTTTATTGTTTTATAAACATCTTCACCCATTATATAAAAATTTGCCTGACACATTGTAAGCCCGAGCATTTTACTTGGATAAATATCGTAAATTGCTTTTTTTATATTATCTTTTGAAATCATTATTCTTGACACATCGCCAAGTTTTTTTACAGGTGGATCATCAGGATGAAGAGCAAGTTTAATTTCATTTTTTTCGGCATAGGGAATTACTGCTTTTAAAAAGTATTCGTAATTATCCCATAGTTTTTCTTCGGTTATAGTTTTACCACACGGCACAAAATCTTTGGCATTATATCCGGTTACTTTTGCTCCGCCTCTTTCTTCTATATCATCCGAAGTTCTTAACCAACCTATATGAGCCATCCAATTAAAACATATAGTTTCCAACCCCAATTTTTTCATAACAGGAAGCATTTTTATAACTTTTTCTATACTTTCGTCTCTTTTTTCATCCCCTGCTTTAATATGGTCATGAACACAGTTAGGCATAGGCTCAACAATTAAAGGCTTAATACCGAAGTCCGTAAATTTCTTTACAACACTTTCCCAGTGCGAATAATCAGTAAGGTCAAATTCCTCTCTTTCAGGAAGTCTTATAACTCCATAATTTACACCACACTCTTTTGCAATATCCCAGGTAATATCATAATCGCTTCTAAGATAATCAGTAAGTATCATTCTACACTCCTCCAAGGGTTAAAAATCCACCATCAACAGGAACTGTTATTCCCGTTACAAAGCCTGACAATGAACTGTCTAAAAGCCAGTTTATACAACCGATTAAATCGGATGCTTGTCCAAATCTGCCCATAGGTGTATGTTTAATAACATCTTTTCCTCTTTGAGTAAGTCCGTCTTCAACTGTTCCAAGATAAGCTTTACTTCTTTCATTAACCATAAACCCCGGAGCAATTGCATTTATTCTTATATTGGCTTTTGCAAAGTATGCTGCCATAGACTGTGTTAAATTTGTTATTCCTGCTTTACTAAGAGCATAAGCATAATTTCTTGTAAGAGGGCAATAACTATTCATTGATGCAAAATTTATAACAGCACCTTCCCCCTTTTTTATCATTTGTTTTGCAAATGCAAGAGTAGGAATAACAGTTCCCATAGTGTTTATTTTAATAACACTTTCAAAGGCTTCCATATCAATATTAAATATACCTTTTTCGCCCTCAGGCATTTTATCTTCAAGTTCCCTTTTGTCGAATGCAGTTATTGTAGGCATTGCTTTTATATTATTGCCCCCTGCGCCATTAATTAAGATATCACAAAGTCCAAAATTTTCTTCAGTAAATTCTGCAAGTTTTTCAACCGAATTATAATCGGTTACATCGCACGCAAAAGTAAGTGCTTCTCCTCCTGTTTCTTTAATTTTTTCAAGTGTTTTATTAAGTTTTTCTTCCGTTCTTCCAACTAAAACAACTTTTGCATTATTTTTTGCAAGATTTATTGCAATTTCTGAGCAAAGTGTTCCTCCTGCGCCTGTTATAACAGCAACTTTGTTTTTAAACATTTTAATTACCTCTTTCAAAAATTATTTTTAGCATTTTCATAACATAACTTATTTAATATTTTTTTATTTTCTTTATCTGAATTCAAAAATTCTTTTTCGCTACACTTATTTGCAAACCAGTCGCATAGTATTCTTCTGAAATAATCGTGACGTATAAGAGAAAGAAAACTTCTTGAATCGGTTGTCATACCTACAAAATTACAAACGGAACCAAAAGCAGCATTATTTTCAAGCATATCAACAATGCCTTTTTTATGATCAACCCACCACCACGCCGGTCCTTGTGTTATAAGACCTGAAACGCCATCTTTTGAAAACGACCCTGACAAAACAGAAATCATTGCATTATCCGATGGATTAAGAGTAAAGAGTATAGTCTTCGGAATGCCATATTCAGTTTTTTCCAAAGTATTAAAAAAGTTTATCAGAGAAGAAATATCAATGCTATTTCCAATCGCTGCAAAACCACCCTGAGAGCCTGCAATAAGTTTTAATCTGTCGCTTGTTTCTCTTTTTGCGCCGATATGAAGTTGTAAAACAAAACCATATTTAGCATATTCTACACATATAAATATGAGCAAATGAGAAAAAAGTCTGTCTTTATCTTCTTTTGATAAAGTTTCATTATTTATTACTTTTAAAAACCTTTCTTCTTCCTTACCGTCATCTTCATAAAATTTAAAACCTGCATCTAATGCATGGTCGCTAAATACACAACCTGAATTTTTAATTTCTTTAATTAAAATACTTATTGCATTTTTATAATCTGAAAGCCCTTTGATTAAAACTTTACTTTTTTTGCTTACTTTGTTTACAAAATCTATATTTGGAATCAAGATGTCATCGCCTCTTAAAGATGGTTTGACTTTTTTATTTTCATAAAAATATTCAAAAGAATCGGTTATTGAAACGCAAGGGCAAATAAGTTCAACATTAAATAATTCCAATAAATATTTAGGAGTTATTTCATTACTTTTAAGATATTTATTTAAATCATCATAAAGTTTTAAGCCGTTATCTTTATTTGGAACAATACTTAAGCCAAACACTTTTTCAAGTTCCATTAAAGACCAGATGTAAAGCGGATTACCTATCAACAAAGGAAATATTTCGCACCACTTTAAAAATTTATCCTTTATCGGAGCATCACCTGTTATATGCTTTTCTTCCACACCGTACATTCTCATTGCTCTGTGTTTATAAGGGTCGGACCTTATCCACAGGTCATAAATATTTAAAAAACGGGTGTTATTCTCTAAATCAGTTATCGATAAATGATTATGGTAATCAATTATCGGCAAATCCTTAATTAAATTATACATTTCAACCGCTTTGTCAGAATTTAAAAATATTTTTTCAAGCATATTTTCACTCTTTTCCCTTGTTTTAATTGACTTTTATTATCTTGTTATATATAATTACATTATATCTTATCATGAAAATACTAACAATATCGGTTTTGATAAATTTATATGGTATTCGCTTAAGGAGAATTTTTTATGGAAAACAGAATTGAGCATAGGAATAAAAATAAATATAAGATTGATTATGTGACATTTGTTAAAGTTATAAGAAATGAAAATTTTACTTTTATAAGGAAGCAAGGCAAACCGCGTCATTCAATTATTTTTGTTGAAAACGGAGAAATTGAATACACATTTTTAAAAGATAATAAGACAATAACTTTTGAAAGTGAAAGTATTATATTTATTCCCAAAAGATATCCTTATATAGCAAGGTATACCAAAAACTGCACTGTTAATAAGGTTATCACTTTTTCCGTTGATTCAGATAATATACATTCACTTTTTCGAAATCCTATATATACAAAAAACTCAGATATATCTCATATTATGAAATCAATAAATGCTGATAACAGTAACAGTACGTTTTATCTGACAGCCAAAATATATGAAATACTTTACCATCTTAACAAAAAAGAAGCACATAATTTGAAAAAATTCAAAAAAATCATTCCTGCAGTAGATGAAATCAAAAAGAACTATTTTGAGAATAAAAAAATTTCCTACTATTCAAATCTCTCAAATATGAGCGAATCGAATTTCAGGAAATTATTTAAAGAATATACAGGTAAATGCTTTATTGAATACCGCAATATCGTGCGTATAAACGAA
>JAZOVB010000195.1:0-1252 GCA_045658425.1 Clostridia bacterium
GCACCAATGCCGTGAAATCTGCCAAGTATTTTTTTGCTTCTCTCCGGTGGAAAGTAACTTTGAATATATGAGATAATCAAAATCAAGACACCCAAAAGCAGCATAATTTTAATTGTATCATACAAAAAGAACTGAATACTGCCACCAATTCTGCTACCGACATCAAGACCGAAAGCTGACAGTATATTTCCTATCAGTTCATTTAGCCATTTCATGCCCAAGACTTGATTTTGAAAAAAATCCCAAGCTGTTTTAATTACTGCCATAAAAAACCTCCTAAACATAAATAGATTGAAATGTATCTATATATAATATTTAATATAAAGCCATTTTATAACAATGGCTTATATATCAATCACAACACTTGCCTTCGCAAGCACAGTTTGTATTTGTAATTTCTTCAAGCAACTTTAATGCGTTGTTTCTTCCGTCATTTGAAATCTTATAATGTGTCCACTTACCATCCTTGCGACCTTCAACAATTCCTGCATCGCAAAGTATCTTCATATGATGCGAAAGCGTAGGCTGTGTAACATTTAATTCTTCAAGGAGCTTACAACCGCATTTTTCGCCTGTCTGCAACATTTCAAGTATTCGTATTCTATTTTCATCACAAAATGCCTTGAATATTTCAGCAGTTTCGGTGTATTTGTTTTTCATAAACTCACCTCACATAGAATTTTATCTATGTGATATTATATACTATAAATAGATATTTGTCAATATGTTTTAACAAATTATTTTTATTGTTTTACATTTATTACACATATACCTTTTTTAACGGCGTAATCATATGCAACCTTTGTTCCGCTTTTAGGTTGATAGTCTGTCAAATCCCGTCTGCTATTTCTTCTTCTCGGTGGTGCATAGTTTTCATCATAATAAACAATGCAGAAATCAGACTTGTTTATCATTTCCTGATTACGCTCTACATAGGAAGCTCTGCCTGCATTTTCTATATGTTCAGGGAAGTAAGTATCTTCATAATGTTTAAGCAAACTATCCTCATACCAATCGGGAATATGTTGAAATGCCGACCTCACATAAACACGCTTTATGTGGGGATATTTTTCTTTCAGCTCGGTAACGATTTTATGGCATAAATCATCAAATTCACTTTTGCTGCCGAAATAAAAAACATTAACTGCTTTTTCTGTGATTAAGACTTCAATCTCTTTTGTAAGTCTTTCTATCAGTTCAGGTGTTTCATTTATCTTTCTATGTCCGAAAAAACAACACGATTTATCAGTAC
>JAZOVB010000196.1:0-1564 GCA_045658425.1 Clostridia bacterium
TGAAAAGCCACAGCTTATTTTACTTGATATAATGCTTCCTGAAGAAGATGGACTTTCAATACTTGATAAATTACAATCTGACAATAACTATAAAAATATCCCCGTGATTATGATTACTGCCAAAGGTAGTGAATTTGACAAAGTAACGGGACTTGATATGGGTGCAGATGATTATATCGCAAAGCCTTTTGGTATGACCGAACTTACAAGCCGTGTTCGTGCGGTTTTAAGAAGATATGAAAAGACCAACAAGGTAAAGGAATATAAAATCGGAGATTTGTATGTAAACCCCGAAAAGCATATTATTGAAGTTTCCGGTAAAGAAGTTACTCTCTCTTTTAAAGAATATTCACTTTTAATGGTTCTTTTGGAAGCTGAGGGCAATGTTGTTTCAAGAGATACATTGCTTACCCGTGTATGGGGTGAGTTTTACGATGAATCGAGAACCCTTGACGTTCATATTAGAAAGCTCCGTGTGAAGCTTGAAACCGCAGGAGAACTTATTCAAACAGTTAAAAGTATAGGATATAAGATTGGAGGTAATGAAAATGGTTAATAAGATATTTCGTTCCAACTTTTTCACCTCAATGCTTATTTTACTTATGAGTTTTTGTTTGACTTTCGGTGTGCTTTTTAGTTATTTTGAAGCACAGATGTTTTCTGAACTTCAAAGTGAGGCAGATTACATAGCTTATGCTGTAAAGAACGAAGGAGTTTCTTATATAGAGAACTTTGATAATGACAAAAAAAGAATAACTCTCGTTTCTGCTGACGGAACAGTTTTAGCAGATACAAAAGCTATTGTAGAAGAATTAGAAAACCACGCTGACCGTAAAGAAATTAAAGATGCTTTGGAAAAAGGAAGCGGAACGAGTTCTCGACATTCTGAAACCTTAATGCAAAAAACGCTTTACTATGCAGAAAGACTTGAAGATGGTACGGTACTTAGAGTGGCAACCACACAAAATTCTGTTTTGGTTATATTATTGGGACTTATGCAACCACTTATTATTATAATCGTTATCGCTTTGCTGATTTCATTGTATCTTTCGCATAGACTATCGAAAGCAATTATAAAACCAATCAACGAGCTTGATTTGGATAATCCATCAGCAAATGAAACTTACGAGGAATTAACCCCTCTTTTGAAAAAACTGTCAACGCAGAAGAAAACAATAAATAATCAAATAAAAGAAGCAAAACAAAGTCGTGAGGAATTTAAACTCATAACAGAAAATATGAGCGAAGGACTTTTGATTATTGACAAAGATGCTAATGTATTGTCTTATAATCAATCTGCAATTCGTTTGCTTGAAATTTCCGAAGATCAAAAAGGTAGTGTTCTTACTTTTAACAGAACTAAAGGATTCAGACTTGCTGTTGAAAAGGCACTTTCCGGTGAAAGATGTGAAAGTGATATTGCTCACGATGATAATTCTTATGAACTGATTGCTACCCCCGTTTATGTGAACGAAAAAGTCATTGGTGCTGTTATTGTTATCATTGATGTGACAGAAAGTGTAAAACGTGAGCAGCTTCGTCAGGAATTTACATCTAATGTATC
>JAZOVB010000197.1:0-26614 GCA_045658425.1 Clostridia bacterium
AATGTCTTTTAAAGCACAAGAAAAAAGCACTATCTTTGTTGATAGTGCTTAAAAACCTTAAATCAAGTCATATTCAATCGTTTGTGCAACTTTTGCTTTGTACTCTTCAAAAATATGGGAATAAATATCAGCAAAAAATAAAACCCACAACCGTGATGGTTGTGGGGTTTTGTAGATAAGAATAATTATCTCTTTGAGAACTGTGGAGCACGACGAGCAGCCTTTAAGCCGTACTTCTTTCTTTCCTTCATTCTTGGGTCTCTTGTTAAGAAACCTGCTTTTTTAAGTTCAGGTCTTAAGCTTTCGTCAAACTTAAGTAATGCTCTTGCGATACCGTGTCTGATAGCGCCTGCCTGACCGGTTACACCACCGCCGGATACCTTAGCAATTACATCGATTTTACCTTCGTTACCGGTTAAAGCAAGTGGCTGACGAACGATTAACTTTAAGGTTTCTAATCCGAAATAGTCATCAATTGTTCTATCATTTATTGTAATATTACCTTTACCGCTGACAATTCTTACTCTTGCAACAGAGCTTTTTCTTCTACCTGTTCCGTAGAATGTTTCTTTAACTTTAGCCATTACAATATCCTCCCCTCTTAACCGTTATATACTTCCGGCTTCTGAGCAGCCTGGTCGTGTTCAGCGCCTCTGTATACTCTTACATTTGTAAGCATTTTTCTGCCTAAGGAATTCTTTGGAAGCATACCTTTAACAGCAAGCATAATAGCCTGTTCCGGTTTCTTTTCCATTAAATCTCTGTAGCTTGTAGCCTTCATACCGCCAATGTGGCCTGTGTGTCTGTAATAGAACTTACTGTCAAGCTTCTTACCTGTAAGAATAGCTTTTTCAGCATTGATAACTATTACGTTATCACCGCAGTCAACGTTTGGTGTATATGTGGGACGGTGCTTACCTCTTAAAATAGTTGCAACCTGAGCAGCAACTCTACCTAATACTTTGCCTTCAGCGTCGATGATATACCATTTCTTCTGAACGTCTGCAGGCTTCATTAAAAATGTGCTTTTCATAGTAAAAACCTCCTATATTTTTTATCAACGCCATTTATTGTAATATACTTTTATAAAAATGTCAATAACTTTTTTCAAATTTTTTAATATACAAAACTCAAACTTCATTTTTCTTCGATTTTCTTCGTTTTTCTCTTGTTTTCTAAAAAGGCAATTCACTTTTTTATTAATTTAATTCTTGTAAAAAAGGTGAAATCATTGTATAATCAATGTATTAAAAGCAAAATACAGTCATCGGGAAGCTCCCGAGAGAGGATTATTATGAGAAAAATTCTTAGTCATTTAAGACGCGCGGTTGACGATTACAATATGATAAATGAAGGGGATAAAATTGCTGTTGGTGTTTCGGGCGGTAAGGATAGCATGGTGCTGTTAAATGCATTGTGGGAATTAAAAAGATTTTATCCTAAAAATTTTGAGGTTATGGGAATAACTGTCGATATGGGTTTTAGTGAATTTGACCCAGCCCCAGTTGTTGATTTTTGTAATTCAAAGGGTATACCATATAAGGTAGTGAAAACACAGATAAAAGACATTATATTTGATATAAGAAAAGAAACCAATCCCTGTTCATTATGCTCTAAAATGAGAAAAGGCGCTTTAAACGAGACCGCAAAGGAGCTGGGATTTTCAAAAGTAGCTTTAGGCCATCACTATGATGATGTTATAGAAACTTTCTTTTTATGTCTTTTATACGAGGGAAGAATTGGTTGTTTCTCCCCCGTTACCTATCTTGACCGCAGGGATGTTTACCAGATAAGACCTTTGATATATGCAAAAGAATATGATGTTAAAAATGCAGCAATTAAAAACAATCTCCCAATCATCGTAAACCCCTGCCCTATGGATGGAAAATCTAAAAGGCAGGATATTAAGGATTATATATTAAACACCTCAAAGGAATATCCCGATTTAAGAGAAAAAGTATTCGGAGCGCTTGTAAGGTCCGGGATTGACGGTTGGGGCATTAAATAGTTTTATTCTCCTTGCAATAAAAAAAGAGGGTTCCCCCTCTTTTTTTATTTGATTTTTGTTGCACCTACAGGACGTATAAATAATTTATAACATTTACCTTCACCAAATACAGACTCGGTTTTCTCAACATATTCATCCACTAAATCATTAGGAACAAATGCCTGAATAGTTCCCGCGAAGCCGCCGCCATGAACACGGTAGGAACCTCTGTCCTTTAAAATATCCTCTGCAAGATAAAGTGCTAATGTCAGACCTTGCTCTTTATTATTTGACGCAGAAAATACATTCTGAAGATATTTAAAAGAAGATGCTCCAGATTGCTTCTGTATAGCTAAAAATCCGTCAAAATCGTCATTTTTAAGGTATTCTTTCGCTTTTAATACCCTTTTGTTTTCATTATACACATGAAATGCTCTTAAAACGGCACGGTCAGAAACGGATTCTCTTAAGTTTTTTACATTCTTTATAAATTCCGCTTCATCAACTTCTCTTAATACATCTTTACTGAATTTTTCCGAAATTTTCTTTAAATCAGTAGAAATCTGGGCATAATCACCTGTTAAATCGGAATGGTTACCCCCGGTATCAAGAATACAAAGAGTATATCCTTTTTCTTTATAATCAAGATTGATTTTTTCAACGGTGGGATTTTCAGGATCTTCAAAGTCCATACATACAAACCCACCCACACTTGAAGCAAGTTGGTCAAGAAGTCCGCAAGGCTTACCGAAATATACATTTTCTGCAAACTTACCTATTTTAGCAATAGAAACAGCATCCTCTTTACCATCACAATACATATAGTTAATAACTGTTGCAATAAGCACCTCAAATGCCGCCGAGGAAGAAAGTCCAGAGCCTTTTAATACATTGGATGTAACATATACATCAAGTCCGCCTATTTTATATCCCTTATCAGTAAAGGCTTTGATAATCCCCTTTACCAGGGAAACAGACCGTCCTGTTTCTTTATTTGAAATTTCAAGGTTATTTACATTTACAATATCCTCTTTATCATAGCCGTAAGAAATAACCTTTACAATATCACTGTCATTTTTAGCCGCAATACCGATAACATCAAGATTAACGCTTCCTGCCATCGCAATACCACGCTGATGATCGGTATGGTTGCCTATTATTTCAGTTCTTCCCGGTGCGGAAAAAACACTGAATTCATCTTTTTTATAAAGCTTTTTAAAGGCCTCTATTGCCTCGGAATATCTTTTCTTTGCTGAATCAACATCTCCGTAAAGACATTCAAATTTTTCTAAAATTTCATTTGTAAAAAAATTATTATTCATTATATTACCTCATTTTTTATTAGTACATAAATATAATATCATATTTTTTGTTTAAGTCAATGGTAAATTTCTTAATATTTTATTTTTAATTTTATAAGTTGAACTCCCCACACTCCAAAAATTATCATAAGAGATGAGATTACGATTAATACGCTTAATTTTTCATTTAAGAATATAATCCCCGCACTAACCGATACCACGGTTGTTATATTTGAAAATACTGTTGTTTTTGAAACAGGAAGATAGGAATTTGCATAATTAAGAAGTAAAAATGCAACTACCGAGGAAATTACGCCTAAATACAACATCGAATAGGTATAAAGGGGATTTTTAAAATTAATAATTATATTTACAGGATTATCAATATTCTCAATAAATGATATTATCAAAAAAACTATAACCCCCACAGCCATCATGGCATAGGTACGCTCAAAAGCTGTAAATTCCCCTGATATTTTACGGCTTAAAACATTATAAGCTACTGATGACAATACCGCTCCGAACAAAAGAATAATACCGAGAAAAGAAACTGTTCCGTCCATTTTACCGCTATACGCCATTAAAACAACTCCCGATACGGATATAATTGTAAACACATATTGAAGAGGTGAAGGGATTTCCTTTAAAAAAACTATACCTCCAAAAATAGATACAACGGGAATAAGTGAAATCATAACCGAAGAAAAGCCACTTGTAGTAAGCTTTATACCGTAAGTTTCAAAAACAAAATACATAACCGGCTGAAAAATCGCCATAAGTATCAGTAATAACATATTTTTAGATAGCTTTACTTTAATTTTCTTAAAAAACATTATTATACTCATAGTTAAAAAAGCAACTATATATCTGTCGGCTATAACTGTCATCGGTGTGGTAAAATCCAAAGCAATCTTAGTAAACATAAAGCTGAATCCAAATATAAATTGTGCCACAAGTGCAGATATGGTGGCTGTAACTTTCTTATTTTGCATTAATTTCTCCCTTTATATCATATCTGTAAATAGCAGTGCCCAGTGACAGCATACATAAAGCACTTCCAAGAGTTGCAGTGTAGGCTTGACTTATAAGGTTATATATAAGCCAGAAGGGTACACCGATAAAGGAAATGAGCCTGATTTTCTTTTCATCGGTTATCCAGAGGGCACTTACCTGGAGCATTGCACCAAAAACCGGAAAAAAGCTGAAAATATTTTTATAAAATACAAGCCCCACAGCAAATAAGAGTATATTTACAATTATAATAATTACTTTTACATATTTAGCAATAAATCTCTTTTCCTTGTTTTTTGCAGCAACGGAAGAAATCGTGGATATAATATCCATAACCGCTCCCTCAAAGGCACCAAGCAGTATATACTGAATAACATATAAAGCACTGGACATAGAATTAACTAAAACTATATGAGGTCTTTTCTTAAACTGATAGCTTAAAAGGTAGCATACTACCGCAAGAACTCCAACGATTTGTGCTACTATGTACATTTTACCCCTCCTCAATTCACAAAGAAGATTATAACATAATACAATTAAAAATCAAGTAATATTTTACAATTTTTTTAAATTGAATGACTAAAAAAGCTGACTCCAAGGCCGAATCTATCCAACGGCTATAATGTCAGCTTTTTCCATTAGTCGTTTGTAATTGTAATTTTATTAACGCTCTTCCCTGAAATACGGAAGACCAAGTGCCTGCGGAGGCTGATGCTCCTTTTTATTTCTCATACTGGTTATAATAAGTACAATTATTGTTACCACATAAGGAAGCATTTCAAAAAGTTTTTTTGCACTTACACTTATATTTGGTATATAAGTTGGAATAACATATAAAAATCCAAACAGTATTGAACCTAAAATACTAAGAGATGGTCTCCACACAGAGAATATAACAAGTGCAATAGACAACCAGCCACGATCTCCGAAGCCGTTATTTGACCACACACCGTTTGCGTAGTCCATTACATAATAAAGACCACCGAGTCCTGCAATAGCACTACCGATACAGGTAGCAAGATATTTATATTTAGTAACATTTATTCCTGCTGCGTCAGCAGTTTCAGGGCTTTCACCCACAGCTCTCAAATGAAGTCCCGTTCTTGTTTTATTTAAGATATGGGAGGATATAAGAGCAATAATTATTGCTACATAAACTAAAAAACCATAGGACAGGAATATATCCCCAAACCAACCTAAATTATCTGCAAAAGGCAACTGAGTTTTAAAAGCGTTGCTGGTTTTGGAAAGTGCGATTGAAGGAACATCCGAATCAACCAATTTTATCAAGGAGCCTCCAAAGAAATTTCCTATACCAATACCAAAGGTGGTCAGTGCAAGTCCGGTTACATTCTGATTGGCACGAAGTGTAACCGTCAAAAAGCAATATATAAGTCCCATAAGGGTTGAACCCAAAAGCGAACATACAAGAGAAATAATAACCGCCAGTAAAGGATTAAACGCACCCCCGCTATGTTCATAAAGAAATGAACCTGCAACACCGCTTATAGCGCCCACATACATTATTCCCGGTATACCGAGATTTAGATGGCCTGATTTTTCAGTTAATATTTCACCGGTTGAACCGAAAAGCAAAGGAGTTCCCTGCATAACTGCACGCTGGATAATTGTAGCTATCATACATTTACCTCCTTTTTGTTTCGTTTAATTTTATAGTTAATGAAAAATTCACAGCCAATTATAAAGAATATAATAATACCCGTTATAATATCAGAAAAAGATGAATTAAGCCTGTAAACTTCGGAAATTTTAGATGCGCCTTTTTGAAGGAACACTATTAAAAGCGAGGTCAAAACCATAAACAACGGATTGAATTTTGCAAGCCAGGAAACCATTATAGCCGTAAAACCTCTTCCCCCCGAGGTATCGCTTTTTAAAGAGTGGTCTGTTCCTGCCACAAGTAAAAAACCTGCTATACCACAAAGAGCACCCGAAATCGCCATAGTACGAAGAACAACTTTTTTTACATTTATTCCAATATATCTTGCGGTATTTTCACTTTCACCTACAACGGATATTTCATAACCCTGCTTACTGTATTTTAAATAGATATATACAATAATGGTTATTATTGCAACAATCAGAATATTTATAAGATATTTCTGTCCCAAAATTGTAGGAAGCTGACCAAACTCCAGAGTTCTCGGAGTTCCTGAGCCTTTAGGCACTGACCATTCAAGAGTATAGTAAGCTACAATCTGGATTGCAACATAGTTCATCATAAGAGTAAACAGTGTTTCATTGGAATTAAAACGAGTTTTGAATATGGCAGGAATCAATCCCCATATTGCTCCTGAGATTATACTCAAAATAAACATAATGGGAATTAAAAGTCCGTCAGGAACTGAACCGCCTAAAAAAATCATACAAAATGCAGTTACAAAGCCCCCGATTAAAATCTGACCTTCACCGCCGATATTCCAGAATTTCATTTTAAAGGCAGGAGTAACAGCAAGTGCAACACATAGCAAAATCGCTGTATTCTGCATTAAATTCCAGGTAAGACGCGGAGTGCCCACAGCACCGTCAATCATTGTTATATACATTTCTATTGGATTTAAATCGGTTAATGATACGGTTACTATACCACAGACAATAAGAGCAAAGAACACTGCAATAATTCTTATACTCCAGGCTTTCCACCATACTATTTCGTCACGCTTTATTATATGTGCTTTAGCGTTAAATAGGGCTGACCAGCATAGATTATTTATTTTTTTCATTACTGCTCCCCCCTTGTTCATCCGATGATGATTTTGTCATTAAAATTCCGATTTCTTCTTTTGTAGTATTTCTTCCGTCTACAATCCCCGTAATTTTACCTGCACCTATTACCATAATTCTGTCACAAAGTTCAATAAGAACATCTAAATCTTCGCCCACAAAAATTACGGCAACGCCTTTTTTCTTCTGCTCGTTAAGAAGATTGTATATAGTATATGAAGAGTTTATATCAAGACCTCTTACAGGATATGCCGCCATAAGCACGGTAGGTGCAGAGGCAATTTCTCTACCTACAAGAATTTTCTGAACATTTCCCCCTGAAAGTCTTCTTACAGGCGTATATGCTGATGGAGTTACTACCTCTAATCTCTCGATAATTTCATCGGCTAACGATTTAGGTTTTTTTCTTTGTAAGAATATGGATTTTCCCTTTCGGTAGCTACGAAGCATCATATTATCTATAATATCCATATTACCTACAAGTCCCATACCAAGTCGGTCTTCGGGAACAAAAGCAAGTCTTACTCCAAGCTGTCTTATTTCAAGAGGTGTTTTATCGCGAAGACTTTCCTGAACACCTGTTTTGGGGTTGTTATATAAAATATTTCCTCCGTCAAGATGCTGAAGTCCTGCAATAGCCTCTAAAAGCTCTCTTTGACCGCTTCCCGCTATCCCTGCAATACCTAAAATTTCACCTGAACGGGCAGTAAAAGAAACATTATCAAGAAGCTTAATTCCCTCACGGTTTACGCAATTGATGTTTTCAATAATAAGTCTTTCCGAAATATTTTCAGGTTCACTTCTTTCTATATCAAGAGAAATTTTCTTTCCCACCATCATTTCAGTTAATTCAGCCTCATTGGTTTCAGATGTTTTAACCGTACCGATATACTCACCTTTACGAAGAACAGCTACATTATCGGAAAGGGAAAGAACCTCGTGAAGCTTATGAGTAATAATTATTATCGCTTTACCACTCTCACGCATATTACGAAGCACCTTGAAAAGCTTAACAGTTTCCTGAGGTGTAAGCACAGCAGTAGGCTCATCTAATATAAGAATATCCGCCCCGCGATAAAGCACCTTGATAATTTCAACAGTTTGCTTTTCGGATACTGACATTTCATATATTTTTTTATGAGGGTCAAGCTCAAAGCCATACAGTTCTGTTATTTCCTTTATTTTTTTAATATAGGAATCCATATTAAAGCCCTTTTCATCCTCAAGGCCCAGAACGATGTTTTCAGCAGCACTGAAAACATCAACAAGTTTAAAATGCTGATGTATCATACCTATTTTACAGTTAAAGGCATCTTTCGGGGATGCAATGACTGTTTCTTTACCATCCACAAAAATCTGGCCGTTGTCAGGATAATATATTCCCGAAACCATATTCATAAGAGTGGTCTTACCGCTTCCGTTTTCACCAAGAATGGATAAAATCTCCCCTTTTCTTACCTGAAGACAAACATCCTTATTGGCAACAACACTCCCAAAGGTTTTGGTTATGTTTCTTAATTCAAGAGCTATTTTCTTTTCCATAAAAATCTCCATCACATTAAAATATTATGTTCTTCAATAAACATTTCCTGCAAGTATCTGCTTATTGAAAAACACAAATAAGTTAATATAGGGCGGAGATGTCCCCGCCCTATTTAATATTAAATTAGAATGCGCTGTTTAGTAATGTAATACCATCGATGTTCAGGTCGAAGTATGGAGCACTACGATATTCGGATTCGTGGAAGTAACCGTCAGAGATAACTTCGGTATCCTTTTCGTAAGCAGCATCTGTATCAACATCAGCTAAATAAGAATCTAACTTCTTACCATCAACTGTAAAATTAGCTGTATCAAATACTTTGGTTTCACCTGAAATCAACTTAGCTTTAGCAGCTTCAATAGCTTCTTTTGTGCCTTTAGCAGCTACACTTTCATTAACATCTGTTAACTTAACTGAACCAACTTCAAAGCCTTCACACCAGTCAGCAGCGATTTCTTCACCGTTAAGGTAAGAATTTACGATATACTTAAAGTATGGAGCCCAGTCAATTCTTGAAGAAATGATAAATGTATTAGGACATGCACTCTGTGTGCTTCCGTTATAAGAAACGTTAGGAACACCTGCGTTTTCACAAGCTGTCGGAGCACCCATTGAGTCAGCATGCTGACTGATCAATACACAGTTGTTGCTCAAAAGCTTTGTAGCAGCTTCCTTTTCTAAAGCTTCATCATACCAGCTTCCTGTGAACTGAACTTCCATTGTTACGCTTGGGCAAACTGATTTAGCACCAAGATAGAAGGATGTGTAACCGGATACAACTTCTGCATAAGTGAAAGCACCTACATAACCCATTTTAGCTTTATCAGCTGTGATTTTGCCGCTTTCAATCATTTCATTAAGCTTCATACCTGCTGCAATACCTGCAAGGTATCTGCCTTCATAAATAGAAGCAAATGCATTGTGGAAGTTAGCAACTTTTTCAGTGTGAGCAGTTGTACCTGTAGCATGACAGAATTCTACTTCCGGGAATTCCTTTGCAGCCTTTAACATATAAGGCTCATGACCGAAGCTGTTAGCAAATACGATGTTACAACCCTGGTCTGCAAGGTCAGCAGCTGCTTCGTAACATTCATTACCTTCAGGAACATTAGTTTTGAAGATAACCTGTTCAGGCTTAAGACCAAGCTCAGCTGTAGCTGATTCTGCTGCTTCTAAAAAGTTCTTGTCGTATGTTGAATTTTCATCGTGCAAGAAAATGAAGCCAATCTTAAAATCAGCTGTTGTTTGTTTGTCATCGCAAGCTGTAAGAGCACCCAGTGTAGCTACAAGCATTACAACAACAAGAAGTAGTGAAAAAAACTTTTTCATTTTTGTTACCTCCCGCCTTATAGGCAATTTTTTATGTAAAAACTTTTTACATTTCAAATTATTTACGGAAAGTCAATGAATTATCGGTCATTGATTCGATTATAGCAAGGGACTCTACTCTGATACCTTTTCCTCTCAAAGCATCGCCTCCGCCCTGAAATCCTTTTTCAATAGCAATGGCACAGCCGATAAGTTCAGCTTCTGCCTGATTAAGTATATCAATAAGTCCTGTCAAAGCATTTCCTTTTGCTAAAAAATCGTCTATTACAAGAACCCTATCTTCTTTACCCAGGTATTCCTTGCTTACTACTGCATCATATACATTTTTTCTTGTAAAGGATTCAACTCTTGATGAATAAACCTTATCAGATATATTCCCTGATTTATCCTTTTTTGCGAAAACTACGGGAACGTTCATAAACTGTGCCGCCGCAAAGGCAATGGGAATTCCCGAGGTTTCTATGGTAAGAATTTTATTAACGCTCTGTTTTTCAAAAAGAGAGGCTATTTCTTTTCCCATTTCAAGAAGAAAAGATACATCTATACGGTGATTTAAAAAACAGTCAACCTTAAGTATATCCCCAGGTAAAACAGTACCCTCTTTTAATATTTTTTCTTCAAGTGCAAGCACTAAGGCTCCCCCCATTTACCAATATGTTACATTTTATGGTATTATAACATACAGGGTGGCAAAAGTCAACAATATTCACCATATAAAACCAGCACAAAAATTCAAACAAACAGGTACAAAAACATCTGTTTGTTGCTCTTAAATTACGCTCTGCAACAAGAGGAACGGCAGTTCTTTAAAATATAAAAATTTACCCGAAAGTGCAGGTATCAGGGAAAGCACCGGAAAATCCCATTGGAATACTTCCATATATTTTTACGGACATTAAAATAATCAGCCGGAATATCTCCGACTGATTATGAAAAAGTATTATATAAATTAAATCTTATCCGAGTCAAGGGGGGGATTTTTTAATCAATGCTTCCCTTTAAGCAACTACAGAACAATTATATATAACTACATCATTCTGAACAGCCCTACAACCTTACCGAGAATTTTAAGCTCGGTAACGAGTATAGGCTCCATATTATCATTTTCAGGCTGGAGGCGGAAATATCCGTCCTCTTTATAAAATCTTTTAACTGTTGCACTGTCATCAACAAGAGCGACAACTATATCACCATTTGAGGCAGTCTCTTCCCTTCTTACTATTACATAATCGCCCTCCAATATACCTATGTTAATCATACTGTCCCCTTTTACTCTTAACATAAACACATCACGGTTTTTTGCAAATTCCATTGGAAGCGGAAATGTTCTTTCTATATTTTCAACAGCTAAAATCGGTTGACCGGCAGCAACCTGCCCTATAACAGGAACCTCAAGATATTCATTATTGGATACAACATCACTCTTTACAGCATCTGAAGACTCCTCTTTATATTCTTCGGGAATTGCAAGAGTTCTTTTTTTCAAACTGTCCTTTTTCAAATAACCAAGTTTTACAAGATTGCTTATATGACCGTGAACAGTTGAGGGAGAACTTAAATTAACCCCCGAACAAATATCTCTAACCGCCGGAGGATATCCGTTATTTTCTATATAATTTTTAATAAATTCAAAAACCTCTCTTTGTTTTCTGGACAATTTTTCCATAATCACAACTCCTTTTTTTCATTGATTTATCTACATTTTATCATACTTTTTCAAAAAAGTCAAACAAATGTTCGAAAAAAGTATTGACAAAAACATTTGTTCGGTTTATAATGAGTACAACAAACGAACAAATGTTCTTCGAAGGAGGATGAAATATATGAAAAAAATAGTTATTAAGAACAAATTCAGATTTATCTGCTTTTTACTTGTCAGCTTTACTCTGATTTCTCTTTTAGGTGTTTCAATATTCAATTTAGGAAGAGTTTACGGTCAGGATCCGGCAGATTTTGAAACTCATTTAGTTGCTCCCGGTGAAACAGTGTGGTCAATTGCAAAGCTTTATAATAAGAACGGAGATGTAAGAGCTCTTGTATACGAAATTCAAAAGATAAACAATATCAATTCGGGAATATATATCGGTCAGGAAATAAGAGTACCTGTATAAAAAC
Source organism: Clostridia bacterium (assembly GCA_045658425.1). GTDB lineage: Bacteria > Bacillota > Clostridia > UMGS1840 > HGM11507 > SIG450. Next base: position 12,032 of record JAZOVB010000197.1, read on the forward strand.
AAAAGGGGTCAGACACACCATCGGGTGTCTGACCTGTTTTTTTGCGGAATATTATATTCAACTTACTCTTATATAAATTCAGGAGTGCATAGAACTAATATCAGAAGAATAATCAGCTATATTCGTTTATATAATTCGTTTAGCTTTTTAAATTTATTTTTATCTATGGATAAAAGCTGGTCTTTCGTTATACGGAAACGCCAGTTTCCCTCTGCTCTGCCAGGCACATTCATTCTTGTATCCGAGCCATATCCCAGTAAGTCCTGTACAGGAAGAATTACAATTCCTCCATTACTCATAAAGACTGCTCTTAAAATACTGTCAAAGCCTTTTTCCCAGTCAGGTGAGAAATAGTTACAGTACTCAAGCATTCTTTTTTTATTTTCTATATCCAGCTCCCACAAATGCCCCAAAAGAGTATTATTATCGTGAGTGCCTGTATATGCCACTGAATTATTTATGTAGTTATGAGGCATATGTGGATTATCATAGTCTCCCAAAAATCCAAACTGAAGAACACGTATTCCCGGAAATGTACTATCTTCTAATAGCTTAACAACATCCTGGGTGATTTCACCAAGATCCTCTGCTATAATAAGCTTATCGGAGAAACGGGAATTGATTTCATTAATTAAATCCATACCCGGACCCTTTATCCATTTGCCACATCTTGCATTTTCACTTCCGTAAGGAACTGCCCAGAAAGATTCAAGGCCTCTGAAATGGTCAATCCGCACACCGTCAAAAAGCTCAGTCATATAAGAAAGTCTTTCCATCCACCAGCTAAAGCCATTGGACTTCATCTTTTCCCAGTTATAAAGAGGATTTCCCCATAGTTGACCATCTTCGCAGAAGTAGTCAGGAGGAACTCCTGCAACAAGGGTAGGCTTATTATCCTCTAACAAAAACTCTTCCTTATTTGACCACACATCCGAGCTGTCAAAGGATACATAGATAGGTATATCACCTATAATTTTAATACCCTTTTGGTTGGCATAGGCTTTAATTTCAAGCCACTGGGTTATAAACTCATACTGTATAAACTGCCACATAAAGAGGGTATCCGGATTGTAATCTTCCCTATCCCACATATTCCACGGCTTATTTTCATTAGCTTCCTTTTTGGCCATAAACAGACAAAAGTTATTTATTTGGGGTCTTTCCTCAATAAAGGAAATAATTTTCCACTTATCGACAACTCTTAAAGAGGCTTTTTTTAATAGTAAAAAACGTTCTTCCCACAGTTTGTCATACTCCACACTATACGGCTGGGTCTGCTTCGCAATATCAAGTTCCTCATTGGTAATAAACCCTTTTGTAAAAAGAGTTTCCAAATCCACAAAATATGGATTTCCCGAAAAGGCACTGTAAGACTGGTAAGGTGAATTAAAGAAATCCGCCATATTAAAGGGTAAAACCTGCCAGTAAGAAAATTTACATTCACTTAAAAAATCAATAAATTCCTTTGCACTTTTTCCGAAGCTCCCTATGGAATAATCTCCGTAAAGAGAGGATATATGCATTAAAACACCGCTTTTTCTATTCATTTTAGTCTCCTTTTAAAAATGGGAGGGTATGGAAACCCTCCCTCTTTTGCAGTTCATCAGGCTAACTAGAATATAGGTTCTATATTCCATATATTATCCGCATACTCGGTAACCGAACGGTCTGCCGCAAACAATCCTGAATTTGCAATATTCTTAAGCGACATTCTTGCAAATTTCATTTTATCATTATAAGCCATATCAACCTTATCGTGAGCCTCACAGTACGCTCTGAAATCAGCAAGACACATATATGGGTCATTATTTAATAAGTTATTATAGATATTATCAAAGTTTTTACCGTTAATACCTGCTTTAATAAACTCTAAAACATCACGGATATCCTTATCGTTATCATAGTAATATCTTGGGTTATATCCTCTTTTATAAAGCTCTTCAACCTCATTTGCACGAAGACCGAAAATAAAGATATTTTCATCCCCTACCGATTCAAATATTTCAACATTTGCACCATCCATTGTGCCTAAGGTTACAGCTCCGTTTATCATAAATTTCATATTACCTGTTCCTGAAGCTTCTTTACCAGTCTGAGAAATCTGCTCACTGATATCTGCCGCAGGTATAATAATTTCCGCTAAGGATACACGATAATCGGCAATAAACACAACCTTCATATAATCTCTTACATCCGGGTCTTTCTCAATCATTTCAGAAAGAGCGCATATAAGTCTTATAATTTCCTTTGCCATATAATAACCCTTTGAGGCTTTTGCAGCAAAGATATAAGTTTTAGGCTGTGGTTTCAAGCCTTCAAACTTAATTTTTCTATACATATAGATAATATGAAGAACATTAAGAAGCTGACGCTTATATTCGTGAAGTCTTTTAACCTGTATATCAAAAATGGAATTACAGTCAACCGAAATACCATTCGTCTTCAAAATGTAATCTGCCAGTCTCTTTTTGTTTTCGTGTTTTATTTCAAGAAGCTTTTCAAGAACCTTTTCATCATTTTCAAACTTATTTAAATCTGCTATTTTATAAAGGTCTTTTTTATACATATCCCCTATTTTTTCTTCCAGCAGTTCTGTTAAAAGAGGATTTGCCTGACACAGCCATCTTCTGTGTGCAATACCATTTGTTACATTGGTAAGTTTGTTCGGGAATACCGAATGAAATTCCTTAAATGTATCAGCCTTTAAAATTTCCGAATGAAGTTTGGACACACCGTTTACATTAAAGCAACAAGCCATACATAGATTTGCCATTTTAACCACACCATCGGATATTATGGACATAGCATTTATCTTGTCCGAAAATTCGGGGTGCTTATCGTAAATCATACCGCAAAATCTTCTGTTGATTTCTTCAATGATGGTATAAATTCTCGGTAAGTGGGATTTAATCAAATCTATCGGCCATTTTTCAAGAGCTTCACTCATAACCGTATGATTGGTATAAGCTAATGTATCACAGGTAATTTCCCATGCCTTATCCCACAAATAGCCATAGTCATCCATAAGTATTCTCATAAGTTCGGGTACACATAGCGACGGATGTGTATCATTTATATGGATTACCACCTTATCGGCTAAATTATCAAGGGTATTATATCTTTCATAATGCTTTCTTGTAATCTGTTGCATAGAAGCACTTACAAAGAAGTACTGCTGTTTTACTCTAAGTGATTTTCCATTATAATTATCATCTGCGGGGTATAAAACCTTGGAAATTGAACTTGCGATTGCTTCCTTTTCAGATGCTTTCCCATGCTCTCCCTGAGCAAACAAATCCATATCAAAGCCTTCCTTACTGTTAGCTCCCCATAGTCTTAACACATTAACAGCCTCAGTATCATGACCCGAGATAAATAAATCATAAGGTGTGGCGGTAACAGGAACATAGTTTACATGTTCGGTGGAAAGACCTTTCTCGGTCCATATTTCATTTACATTACCAAAGAATTTAACCTCAACAGCTTCATCCTTTCTGGGACGGAGCCAGTGTCCGCCAAGTTCAAGCCAGTCATCAGGAAATTCAGTCTGCCAACCATCAACAATTACCTGCTTAAAGATACCGAAATCATACTTTATTGAAAAGCCTGTTGCCATGTACCCCAAGGATGTCAGAGAATCCATGTAACAGGAAGCAAGTCTGCCAAGACCGCCGTTTCCAAGACCCGCATCCGGTTCCATTTCATAAAGCTCTTCAATATCGAAGTTATTTTCCTTAAGCATATTTTTAACATCATCTTCAATGCCTAAATTCCAAAGGTTATTTCTTAAGGATGTACCAACAAGGAATTCCATAGACATATAAAACACCTGTTTGGCTTCCTTTTCTTTTGTCTTTTTAGTAAAAGCATAACGTTTTTTGGCAAGAACTTCATTGGTTACACCAAGAACTGCCTGATAGATTTGTCTTTTACCTGCAGAGTTTAAATCGCACCCGAAATTAAGCTCTATATACTGTTCCATTTTTTCTTTGAATTCTTTTGCGTTGATATTCATTAATTATCTCCTTTTATAAGTTCTTTATAGAGTGCAATATATTCTTCTGATGCATTATCCCAACTTACATCTAAAGACATAGCATTTTTTCTTATTGTTTTACGGTTTTCCTTGTCATAATAAAGGTCGATTGCTCTTTTAACTGCATCCAAAAAGTCATAGGAATCGTAACTTTGGAAAGTTACGCCCCAGCCCTCTTTTGTTTCGGGGTTATATGCCTTGACTGTATCCTTAAGACCGCCAACAGTATGAACTACAGGTATTGTTCCGTATCTCATTGCAATCAGTTGAGAAAGTCCGCAGGGCTCAGATTTTGACGGCATCAGGAAAATATCCGCTCCCGCATAAATTTTAGATGCCAACTCGGTTGAGAACATCACAACTCCTCTTACCTTATCATGACAGCTTGATTCCCATCCTCTAACTAAGTTTTCATACTCCTCTGAGCCTGTACCCAGAATTATAAACTGCGCGTGCAGTTTTGTAAGCTTATCTAAAATCTGATAGAAAAGGTCAAGCCCCTTCTGACTTGTCAGTCTTGTTACCATACCGATTAACGGAAGGTCTTCGCTGTCAGAAAGTGCCATTTGCTTTCTTAAGTCACTTTTATTAAAGCGTTTATTCTGAATTCTTTTTATATCGTAATTAGTCTTGATTGCTTTATCGGTTGCAGGGTTGAATACCTCTGTATCAATACCGTTTACAATTCCGCGAAGTTTTTCCCTTCTTGCACCCAAAATGTGATAAAGGCCGAATGAATGCTCAGGGTGAAGAATTTCCTCTGCATACTGTTTACTAACAGTTGAAACTATATCCGAAGATTCAATACCCGCTTTTAACACATTAATATCACCGTCATACATCATCAGGGGTTTATGACATACATCCAGTCCGAATAGTTCGCCTAAAACGTATGGGTTGAATTTACCCTGAAACTCTATATTGTGAATAGATAATACAGTTTTAATATTTTTATATTCCTCACGGTGACGATAAAAGGCATTAAGATATACAGGCACCATAGCGGTATGCCAGTCATTAGCATTTATAACATCGGGAATAAAATCAATTACGGGAATAACTTCTAAAACTGCACGGGAGAAGAAAGTAAATATTTCTCCGTCATCCATTGAGCCATACACCTTTTCGCGATGGAAATACTGCTCATTATCAATGAAATAATAGATTACACCATTCATTTTGGTTTTAAAAATTCCGCAATAGCTGTTTCTCCAGCTGTTACCCACATTGATATTGGTTATATATTCTAATTTTTCACGCATTTCGGATTTAATTGCTGAATAAAGCGGTAAAATAACCCTTGCATCAATACCTTTTTTATTAAGTTCTGCCGGAAGGGAACCCATAACATCGCCAAGTCCGCCAACCTTGACAAAGGGAGCCGCTTCCGAGGCTGCAAATAATATTTTCATAAATCAGTTTCCTTTCCTACTTTTAAATAGGGAATGTAAAAAAACTCCAGACCACCAAAAACGAGATGTATCAATGGTTTTTATATAGAAAACTTATCAAATCAACTATAAAAAGGTAAAGATTTTAAATAAATCTTTAAAAATTAAGTTTTTGGTTATGAATAAACTTAGCCACTCGCTGTATCTCATACAGCTTCGGGTAACCCAAAATCAAAGATTTTGGCTAAGTTTATCCATTCTGAAGATTTTTTCCTATCTCCTATGAATTGTTTTTGGGACTGTAAATAAATTTACAGTCCCTATTATATCATATTTTATTACTTAAGCCAATATAAATATTTACCAAAAATTCTTATACAACCTTACCCTTATTTATCATAAATGGCATTGTTTCGGTACCCTTTAAAACCTTATCTCTGGTAATTAAAACATCGGTATCGGTTATTATGCATTGGGCATCTGCATTTTCCTCGATGATTGTACCCTGCATTATGATTGAATTTTTAACCGAGGCACCTTTCTTCACCACTACATCACGGAAAATAATACAATTTTCAACAGTACCGTCAATTTTACAGCCGTCTGCAACAAGAGAATTTGTAACATTGGCATTATCTCCATACATAGTCGGCACAGAGTCCTTTATTCTTGTCAGAATTGGATTTACGCCGTGTAACAGTTCAAACCGTACATCCTTTTTAAGCAAATCCATATTGGTTTTATAAAATTCTTCGCAAGTTTTAATTTGCGAAACATAACCGTGTGCCTCAAAGCCATAGATTTTATATTCCCTGAAGCTATTGGCAATTATGTTTTTCTTTATACTCTGCCAACCGTATGTCATACCCTTATTGATAAGATTTATAAGAAGGTCTTTTTTTAGTAAAACCATATTAAGGAAAACATTTCCCTCTGTTTCCCCGCCTCTTTGATGTATAAGTGCATCAACAAGTCTTCCATCCTCGTTCAGGGTTACCTGAAGCTCCGGATCGTCTACTGACATATTTTTATACACAAAGGAAATGTCAGCATCTTTTGCTTCGTGAAATTCCATAAACTGCTTAAGGTCAATATTGGTTACAATATTGGCATCACTGAGCAAACAGTATTCAGGAAGAGAGGCTTCAATATAATCAATTACACTGTTTAATGCTTCAATTTTATTGGTAACTACACCTGTTCCGTTCTGAAATGGAGTTAAGAATTTAAGACCGCCGTTTTTACGGTTTAAATCCCAGTCCTTTCCCCAGCCCACATGTTCCATAAGAGAATTATACTTATTTTTTGTTACAATTCCCACGTCGTAGATACCTGCACCAACCAAAGCAGAAAGAACAAAATCTATAAGACGGTATCGTCCGCCATAAGGAATGGAGGCTAATGTTCTGTTATTGGCAAGAACATTGGTTTCCGAATTTTCATAATCATAACTGTCTGCAAATAATATTGAAAAAGCATTCATTATAATCCCCTCCTATTCTTTGCCGCTGTCCGGTTCAATCATTTCACCGGGAAGTACTACCTGCCCTGATTTTACACGGGCCCCCTGACCAACAACCGCAATCCCCCATTTACCATCATAGGTTTCAGGGGCGGCACCGACAACTGCACCGTCTTCAATAATTGCATCATCTGCTATTATTGCGTATTTTACAACAGCATTTTTACCAACGGTTGTATTTCTCATAATTACCGAATATTCAACCTGAGCACTCTCTTCAACTGTTACATCTGAAAATAAAATTGAATAGTTAAGCTTTCCGTTTACATAACAGCCTTCGGTTACCATAGAATTTTCAATATCGGCTTTCTTGTCTATATAGTGAGGTGTTGTAATATCGTGACGGCAATAAATTTTCCACAAGGGATCCCATATATTTATTGCAATACTTGGATTAAGTAAATCCATATTTGCCTCCCACAAATTATCTATGGTACCAACATCTTTCCAGTATCCGTCAAAAGGATAGGCAAACATTTTCTGATTATCATTAAGCATTGCAGGAATTACATCCTTGCCGAAGTCATTGGAGGTATTATCTCCCTTTGCTTCGTCTAAGATAAGATATTCCCTTAACTTTGCCCATTTGAATATATATATTCCCATAGATGCCTTATTGGATTTAGGCTCCTTTGGTTTTTCTTCAAACTCACTTATGGACAGGTCTGCGTTTGTATTCATAATACCGAAGCTTGACGCCTGTTCAATAGGAACTTCCATAACTGCAATTGTTGCATCAGCATCTTTTTTCTTATGGAAGTCAAGCATTTTTGCATAGTCCATTTTATATACATGGTCCCCTGACAGTACAAGCACATACTCGGGGTCATACTGTTCAATAAAATTAATATTCTGATATATGGCATTTGCAGTTCCCTTATACCAAGATGCCGAGCTTCCGGTGTATGGAGGCAGGATATACACACCGCCGTTCATTCGGTCTAAATCCCAGGGTTGGCCGTTCCCTATATAGGAATTTAACTCCAAGGGTCTGTACTGAGTAAGAACGCCGACAGTATCAATGCCTGAATTTGCGCAATTAGATAAAGTAAAGTCAACAATCCTGTACTTACCGCCGAACGGAACTGCGGGTTTGGCGCGTTCTTTTGTAAGAACATACAGTCTGTTTCCCTGACCACCAGCTAATAGCATGGCAATCATTTCTTTCTTTTTTGCCATCTTAAAAATACCTCCGATTTATTTATTTTTTCTACCCGCTTTTTTATAAAAATACACCGTAGAAAAAGCAGGTATGTCAATTTCAATATACTGGTCTCTGCCGTGCATTTTTCCTTTTTTGGAACGAACTTTGGTATTGGAAACGCCTGTTCCCCCAAACTCACTCGCATCCGTGGAGAATATTTCTTCATAAACTCCGTTTAAGGGAACGCCGATTTTATAGTTTTCCCTTGTTATACTTGAAAAATTAGAAACACAAAGTATATAGTTTTTATTTTTATCCATTCTTAAAAAGGATATAATATTATTGATATTATCATCAAGGGCCGCCCAGTCAAAACCATCCCAGCTGTTATCAAGCTCCCAGAAGCACGGATTTTTCTTATATACTCCATTAAGACCTTTCATAAAGTTTTGAAGCTTAGCATGGCTTTCATAGGCTAAAAGCTTCCAATCAAGTTCTTTTTCTTCATTCCATTCAATAAACTGACCGAATTCAGCACCCATAAACATAAGCTTTTTACCGGGATGGGCAAACATATACCCCAGATACGCTCTTAAATTTGCAAATTTATCCTCATACTCTCCCGGCATTTTGGATAAAAGAGACCGTTTTCCGTGAACAACCTCATCGTGAGATAAAGGAAGAACAAAATTCTCAGAAAAAGCATAGGTTAAAGAAAAGGTAAGATTATTATGAACACCTTTTCTGAAGAACGGATCCTGCTCCATATAGTTCAAAGAATCATTCATCCAGCCCATATTCCATTTATAGTTAAAACCAAGTCCGCCATCTTCCACAGGATGAGTAACCATAGGCCATGCGGTAGATTCCTCTGCAATCATCATAATACCTTTATGAGCAGAAAAAACATACTTATTAAGCTTTTTTATAAATTCAATGGCTTCTATATTTCCGTTTCCGCCAAACTCGTTAGGACGCCAGTTTCCGTCTTTTTTTCCATAGTCAAGATAAAGCATAGATGCAACTGCATCAACCCTTAAGCCGTCTATATGATATTTTGAGAACCAGAAACTTGCATTGGAAATAAGAAAGGATATAACCTCTTTTTTTCCATAGTCAAAAATTCTTGTTCCCCAGTCGGGATGCTCTCTTTTCAACTCGTCTTCATATTCGTAAAGACAGGTTCCATCAAATTCAAAAAGTCCAAATTCATCTTTTGGGAAATGAGCCGGTACCCAATCCAAAATAATACCTATACCATTGTTATGACATTTATTTACAAACTCCATAAATTCCTTGGGAGTGCCATATCTTGATGTTGGTGCAAAATAGCCTGTAACCTGATAACCCCAGGATTTATCATAAGGATATTCGGTAAGAGGCATAAGCTCTATATGCGTATAGCCCATTTCTTTAATATAGGGAATAAGTTCATCAGCCATTTTAAGATAATTAAAACAATTACCATCTTCATACCGTCTCCATGAGCCCATATGAAGTTCATAAATGCTTACAGGCTTATTATAGGGAGCTTCCCTCTTACTCATCCAGCTTTTATCAGACCATTTAAAACCTTCTAAATCATAAACCTTGGAGCAGGTTCCGGGACGGGTTTCGGAATGATAAGCATAAGGATCGGCTTTATAAAGCTCTCTTCCATCACCTGTTATTATTAGATATTTATAAGAATCAAATTCTTTAACACCTTTTACAATACACTCAAAAATACCACCATCTGTTATACGAAAGGCTTTGTGAGAATATTTTTCCCAATTATTGAAGGAACCGGTAACATAAACCTCTTTAGCATGAGGCGCCCACACCCTGAACACGCATACATCCTCGTAAATATGCGCACCCATATAGTCATAGGTTGTATAATTCGTTCCCTCGTGGAACAAATATTCAGCCACCTTATTATCCTCATTGATAATTTTTCTCATTCCGAATCTACCCTCCGCCTAAATATGCATTCTTTTTGTCATTATATCACATATTTTTTTATTTGTATACAGTTATTTTTTAGTTTAATCTTGACAATTTTAAATATTAATAGTATTCTAAGTCGACACACTAATAAAAGAGGTGAAATAATGGAAACGGTAATTTACAATGCAAGATGTGAAAAATACAAATTTCCTTTCGGTGGAGTAAGCAGTAAATCAGAGGTTATTTTTAAAATAAAGATCAGCAGTCAACTTGCGCACGACAGTGTATACTTTATTTACAGAGCGGACAATTCAGATAACTCTAATTATATTTATATGGACAAAACCGAAAGTTATGACGATTATTTCACTTATTCCTGTAAAGTTTCCTTTGATTTACCCGGTCTTTATTTTTACCGTTTTGAAATAAAGAATAATGATGAGGTAAGATTTGTTGGTAAAAAAGACAATAAGGCGGTTATTGAAGACTGGCTTCCTGAATGGCAGCTTACCGTTTATGATAAAAGCTTCAAAACACCAGACTGGGCAAAAGGGGCTTTAATGTATCAGATTTTTCCCGACCGCTTTAAAAAAAGCGAAAATTTCGCTCCTCTTCCAGCAAAGAATGAAAGAAAAATTTACAAAAGCTGGGATGAAATCCCCGAATTCATTTATGATACCCCTGATTACAAAGCCAATGACTATTTTTTGGGAAATATAGACGGGATTATTGAAAGTCTTGACTATATAAAAAGTTTAGGATTCAGCATAATTTATTTAAATCCAATTTTTGAAAGTCCGGAATACCACCGATACAGCACAGGAAATTATTTTAATATAGACCCTTATTTCGGAACTAACGAAGATTTTAAAAGACTTTGTGAAAAAGCCGATGAAAAAGGTATAAAAATCATTTTAGACGGTGTTTTCAGTCACACAGGGGCGGACAGTATTTATTTTAATAAGTACGGACATTACGATTCTTTGGGAGCTGCTCAATCGAAAAACTCCCCCTATTATAACTGGTATACTTTTTCAAGCTATCCCAATAAATACGAATGTTGGTGGGGATTTGAAAATTTACCTAATGTTAATGAAAACCATCCTGATTATACCGAATATATTACAGGCAAAAACGGAGTTATAGACTTCTGGCAGAGCATGGGAGCTTCCGGTTGGAGACTTGATGTGGCAGATGAGCTTCCCGATGAATTTATTGAAGCTTTGTACAAAAGAGCAAAGGAAAAGGATAAGGACTCTTTTATTATAGGCGAGGTCTGGGAGGATGCCACCAACAAGTTTGCTTACGGAGCAAGAAGAAAATACTTACTGGGCGGACAGATGGACAGCGTTATGAATTACCCTTTCAGACAAGCAATATTAGATTTTATTAAAAGTGGTAATTCCGTTCTTTTTGAAGACAGAATTTTTGAAATTCTTGAAAATTATCCTCCACAGGTTGTCAACTGCCTTATGAATAGTATTTCCACACATGATACCGAAAGAGCAATAACCTTTTTCGGAGTGGAAGCCGAAGTATTCGCTCAAGACTACGGAAAATATATTTTATCCGAAGTAGAATATAAAAGAGGAAAAAGAGGGTTACTCCTTGCAACCTTTCTTCAATATACCCTACCGGGAATTCCGTCGGTATATTACGGGGACGAGGTTGGTCTTGACGGATTCAGGGACCCTTATTGCCGAAAGACCTATCCTTACGGAAAAGAGGATTTGGAAATTCTTGAATTCTATAAAAAATTAGGAAAATTAAGAAATGAATACAAAGAAGATTTTTGCTTTGAATTCCGTATACTTGTAAATGACAATGGATTTTTGGTTTTTGAAAGAGGAAAGCTTTTATGCTTAATAAATCTTAACAAAGAAGCTAAAACGATTAATACTTCAGGTAAGATTATTTTCGAGAATGGCAGGATATATTCACAAAATGAATATTATATTATAGAACCCGATGGAATTGCGATAATCAAAAAACAAGAGAATTAATTCTCTTGTTTTTTGATTTGTGATATTAAAACTGCTGCAAATATTACTATACAGCCTATGTAACCTCTAACAGTCATAGTCTCACCCAAAATCAGCACTCCGCCAATCACACTAAAACAGGACTCCAAACTTAAAATTATTGCCGCGTGGGATGCTTTTGCATTTTTCTGAGCAACTACCTGAAGGGTATATGCAACGCCTACCGACATCAACCCTCCATATAAAAGAGGTATAAGGGAATCCCCTATTACCTGGAAGCTAATGGTTTCACGGGTTAAAAATGCAGTTATAATCCCTAATGTTCCGCACACTAAAAACTGCATAACCGAAAGCAAAAGCGAGTCTATTTTCTTGACAAAATGCTCAATTAAAAGCACATGACCTGCCCAGAAGAAAGCACCGATTAAAATAATCAGGTCGCTTTTTTCAAAGGTAAGGGTATCTCCTACGCAAAGAAGATACAATCCCACAGTTGCAAGAACTACACCCATCCAGGTATATATTCCCGTTTTTTGTTTTAATATGATACCTATAATCGGGATAATAACCATATAAAGACTTGTAATAAATCCTGCTTTTCCAGCATCAGTATCAACTATTCCTACCTGCTGAAGATTTGCCGCAATAAAAAGAAACACACCTACAATCAATCCACCCTTTAACATATATTTTTTATCCCCGGGTAATTTGATTTTAAGAACTAAAATAAGAGGAATAAGGGAAATACCTCCCATTAAAAACCGCACTCCGTTATAAAGAAACGGACCTATATATTTCACACTTTCCTTTTGGGCAACAAAAGCAAAACCCCATATTGCCGCAGTTAACATTAATATTAAATTGGATTTTAACTGTTTTGAATTCATTAGTCTTTTTGTTCCTTTCCAAAACTTGCAAGAGGATTTTTATCAACCGCCTCTTTTATCTGGTCATTTGATACTCTTGTATAAATCTGAGTAGTACTTAACTGCTCGTGCCCCAGTATTTCCTGCAAGGCACGAACATCTACCTTGCCGTATTTATACATTAAGGTTGCCGCGGTATGCCTTAGCTTATGAGTCGAATATTTAGTTGGGTCAAGTCCCGCTGCAGCAATATATTTTTTAACTAAAAACTGAACGGTCTTATAGTAAATCCGTTGATTCTGACCACTTATAAATAAAGCTCTCTCATCCTTAACATTAAGCTTAGGGCGGACTGCAAGATAATCGTTTATAGCAGATAAACAGGCATCGTTAAGATAGATCGTTCTTTCCTTATTACCTTTTCCCTTTACCACCATTGAGTCTTTTTTTATATCCGCAAGATTTATTCCCACAAGCTCAGACAAACGAAGTCCGCAATTTAAAAACAGAGTAAGAATTGCAAAATCCCGTTCCTTATGTCTCCCATCTACACAACTCAGAAGCCTTTTGCTTTCATCAAGCTCTAAATATCTTGGCACGGTAGATTTGAATTTCGGCGGATCAAGAGCCTCGGTAGGATTTGTATCAATAAGCTTTACCTTTATATGAAGATATTTAAAGAAGGATTTAATAGAGGAAACTCTTCGTGAACGGGTACGGGCGCTGTTGTTCTTTTCATTGCTTATAAACATAAGATATTCATAGATATCGTTAAGCTCTATATTTTTTATAAAATCAATATCCACTTCCCCGTCAAAATCTTTAATTTCCTTAAGGTGATTAAGAAACCCTCTTAAGTCATAATAATATTCCTTAACCGTATTGGAACTTTTTCCTTCAATGGTAAGCTTTTGTGTTAAGAAATTTCTTAAAATCAAAGGGGCATCCTCGTACATCTCAAATCACTTCCTTTCTTTTTGTATAATATTTCACTTTATTCTTGTAAATTTTCTGAACATCTGACAGCATTTTACATAATACGCCTTATATTTATATAAATACAGCCCCATTACATACTAACTTAATATCAGTTCAGAGGAAATATTATAAATATCAAAGTGTTTCCATAAACCTTTAGTTCAAACTTTTTTTGTTAAGGATTTATTGTTATGTACTATACAGACTAATTTACAAAATAATAAATAAAAAGTACAAAAGTATGTAAAAACTGTTTATGACAACAATTCCATACAAAAACTATTCAAATATAGCATATTTCAAAAGATAATCTCCAAAAATCATTATAAATTCAACACAATAACTCTTATAATTACCTCAAAAGTCAAATAAGTATTCTTCATATCTTTACACTTTTCTGCTGAATTTGACAAAATCCTGTGGCTCAAACTCGATATGATATGAATTCTCGTTGCCGCCAGGCAATATATCAAGAATTCATGTCCACGAGGATATTAAAAACTCCGCAGCGCAAAAAGTAAGTATTATCAATTTTGCATATATACAAATATGAAGGTTCTTACAACAAGGTAAAAATTTTTAAAAAATCTTTGCAATTTAAACTTTTTAAACATCCCCATTATATCACACTATATAAAAAAGAGCAAATCTAAATTTGCTCTTTTTTAATTTATTTTATATATTCTTTTCCTCTTGGAAATTCGGAAAATTTCAATTTATTACCTGCATAATCAT
>JAZOVB010000198.1:0-11124 GCA_045658425.1 Clostridia bacterium
TAATTTTTGTATTTGTTTTAATGTTTCTTGATACTCTTTAGGAAAATTTGAATTAATCAAAGAAGATACAATTAATAAAAGTATATTATTACATGAACTAGGAATAAATCTAAATTTAGCTCCTGTCGTAGATGTATCAACAAACAAAAATGATTATATGTATCAAAGGAGTCTAGGACTATCTACTCTTCTTACCGAAGAATATGCAAAAATGATAGGCGCCGATAAATATGCAAAAGATGCTATGGAAACTGTAAGGTATGCGGATATAAGTTTAAACGGCTAGCCGTCGGAGATCCGAATTACACACGGTTTGAAAATGCAAATTTCCGATATTACTGCAGAAAATACTGCAAATATACGAAGGTATTATTCTTGTATTTTCTTTGTACTATACGAAAATTTTCTATTTTAAAACTCTTCGTCCTTAAACGCAGGAAAATTTATAAGATTTTTGATGCGGAGGACGAAGGAATGCTTTCGCCTTTCGAGGACGACAAATTAAAAAGATTAAAATTTAACAAGTTTAAGGCGTATGGAGTTCGGAACTCCGACGGCTAGCCGTTTAAATTTATATCCGCATACCTTACTGTTTCCATAGCATCTTTAGCATATTTATCGGCACCAATCATTTTTGCATATTCCTCGGTAAGCACCGCACCGCCTACAACTGTTTTACACCAGGGAGCTTTTTCCTTTAAAAGCTCAACGGTTTCCGCCATTGCAGGAACAGTTGTTGTCATAAGAGCGGAAAGTCCGCAAAGCGGTGCATTAAGCTCGATAACTTTATTAACTATTTCTTCAGGCGGTACATCCTTGCCTAAATCCACCACATTAAAGCCATAGTTTTCCAGAAGAAGTTTCACTATATTTTTACCGATATCGTGTATATCACCTTTAACCGTGGCAATAACAAAGGTAGCTTTACCGCCTTTTTCATCTCCCTTTGAGGCGTCTTTTATTTTTTCAAAGGCGGATTTTGCCGCCTCCGCGCTCATTAAAAGCTGAGGAAGATACACTGTTTTATTTTCAAAGCCTATTCCCACAATATCAAGGGCGGGAATGATATCCTCATTCACTATTTTCAAAGGGTCATTTTCCTTTAAAAATTCAAGACAAAGCTCTCCCGCTTTTTCTTTAAGACCTTTTACAATAGCATCCTTTAAGGTTTCGGTAAGCTTATTTTCTTCTTTCTTTATCTCTTTTCCGTCACCGTAGGTAAGGCTCGGAAGAGTTGAAACAAATTCAATATAGGAAGAACAGTTTTCGTCCATTCCGTTTAAAGCTATAAAAGAATAATAAGCCTTAAGCATTTCATAGGAATAAGGATTCATAATAGCGGCAGATAGTCCTGAATTTAAAGCCATTGTAAAGAAATTACTGTTTATTATTTCTCTTTCGGGAAGACCGAAAGAAACATTGGAAACGCCCAAAGAGGTATGACAGCCTAAGTCTTCACGGATAAGCTTTACCGCCTTTAAGGTTTCTTTCGCAGCAGAATTATCTGAGCTTACGGTAAGAGCTAAGGGGTCAAAGATTATGTCCTTTTTACTTATACCATACTTGGCCGCTTCCTTTAAGATTTTCTTTGCAATCTCAACTCTTCCCTCGGCTTTTTCCGGTATTCCGTTTTCGTCAAGAGTAAGGGCAACTATAAGACCACCGTATTTTTTCTGCAGCGGGAAAATACTTTCCATACTTTCTTTTTTACCATTAACCGAATTTATCATAGCCTTACCATTATAAATTCTTAAGGCTTTTTCCATAGCGGTTATATTGGTGGTATCAATCTGGAGAGGAAGGTCGGTAACCGACTGAAGCTCGAAAACAGCATTTTCCAGCATTTTAACCTCGTCAATTTCAGGAAGCCCCACATTAACATCAAGGATGTGGGCACCCTTTTCCTGTTGGGAAATTCCCTCTTTTAATATGTAATTTATATCATTTGACTTTAAGGCTTCCTTAAAGCGTTTTTTACCTGTTGGGTTTATTCTCTCCCCTATAAGCACAGGCTTTTTATCAAATAAAACACCGTGAGAATAAGAGGATACAACCGTTAAGCCTTTATCTGTAAGAGGGGGTGGAATTATATTCTTTGCCTTATTATAAAGTGCGTTTATATAATCAGGAGTTGTTCCGCAACATCCCCCTGCACATCTTACCCCCAGTCTGATAAGTTCTGATACGGAGACAGCAAATTCTTCGAAAGATACATCATAGACAGCTTTGCCGTTTTCAGATTTCGGAATACCCGCATTAGGCTTTAAGATAACGGGAACGGATGCGAATTTTAAATATTCCTCACAAACGGGTTTTAATTCTTCCGGACCAAAGGAGCAGTTCATACCTATTGCATCGGCCCCCATACCCTCCAAAAGAGCTATCATGGAAAGAGGGTCTGCACCTGTCATAAGATGCCCATCCTCCGAATAAGCATTTGAAACAAAAACAGGTAAATCACAGGCTTCCTTTACACCTAAAAGTGCCGCTTTTGTTTCCAAAGAGTCGTTCATAGTTTCAATAAACACAAGATCTGCCCCGTATTTTACCCCAAGGAGTGCAATCTCTTTAAAAAGACTTACCGCCTCTTCAAATTTAAAATCACCGTATGGAGCTAACATTTTTCCTGAGGGGCCTATATCAAGGGCAATCCATTTAGGATTTTTATTAACACTTTCATCCCTTGCTGTTTTTGCATTATTAATTGCCGCTTCAATTATTTTTTCCAGTTCATCTTTGGAAAACTTCAATGAATTTGCACCAAAAGTATTGGTATTTACAATATTTGAGCCACTGTCAAAATAAGCTTTATGTATTGAAGTTATTACCCGGGGATGCGATATATTCCATCTTTCCGGATGTTCGCCGGGCTTAAGCCCTTCCATTTGAAGCAAGGTTCCCATTCCCCCGTCTAAAAACAGGGTATTTGTTTTTATATACTCTCTTAAATTCATACATTTCTCCTGAATTCACAATCTTTTTTATTACAATTAATACAAGTACTTTTTTCCAAACATTCAACTTCACTTATTCCGGCTATTGCAGTCACGGATTTAGAGGGACTCATAATAAGACTCGAATTAAGAGTAAGACCGATTTTTGTTTCCGGTTTTAAAATATCAAAAAAGGTTTTCTGGTATTCAAGGGATAAATCACCATATCCCGGACTGAATCTTGGTCTTAAGTGACAGTTCTTTTTCATTTCATTTATAAAAATATCACATAGAGCCTCTATACGCTCTGCACCTATTGCCTGAAGAACAAGTGATATAAGAGGGGAAATTTTTCCGTATTTTACTATAAGGCGGTCAAGCTCATTCCCTACTGTTGCGGCAAAGAGAACTACATTCTTACAGCCTTTGAGGTTTTCCTCCAGCTTTTTTGAATATACCTTAAAAAATGAAAAATCCCCATTTTCAAGATACGGTAAAATTATATAGCAGACCTTGGGATTAAGTTTACCTTCAACTAATAAAAGAGCTTCATTAACCACATTTATTATTTCATCGGATTGCTCTTTTGCACCCATATATCTTAAAATTTCCTTAATGTCAGGTGCAGGTAACTCATAGCCATTTACAAAAACTTCGTTTTCCATATTTACCCCAGTATATTTGACAGATTTTCCTGAATTTTTTCGGCCACAAAGGGATTATTCATCGAATAAACATGAACATTCTTTATTCCGTTGGCAAAAAGGTCGATAATCTGGTCGGTTGCATAGATTATCCCTGCCTGGAGCATAGTTTCAGGGGAATGACCGAATTTATCAACAAGGCTTTTAAATCTCTGAGGCATAAAAGAGCCTGACAGATTTATTGCTCTTTCTACCTGCTTTGCATTGGTTATGGGCATTATTCCGGGAATGACGGGAACTAAAATCTCTGCTTCACGAATTTTATATAAAAAATTATAGAAAAGGTTATTATCAAAAAACATCTGCGTTGTTAAAAAGGAACACCCTGCGTCTACCTTTTCTTTCAGGTGCTTTATATCCTCAGCCTGATTTTTACTTTCGGGATGAATTTCGGGATAACAGGCACCACCGATACAAACATCCGCTCCGCTTTCTTTTATATCCCTTACCAAGTCAACGGCATAGCGGTAGTCCCATTTTGAACGGTCGGAGTTCATAAGTTCGGGTGTCAAATCACCGCGAAGAGCCATTATATTATCAATTCCTGCTTTCTTTATATCATTAATTCTTTCTCTTACCGTTTCTTTCGCAGAGGATACACAGGTTAAATGAGCAAGAGTTGGAACATTATAGGTTTCCTTTATATTTTTGGCAATATCCAAAGTATATTTACTGGTTCCCCCACCCGCACCGTATGTAACACTCATAAAAGAGGGCTTTAATTTGGCAATCTCTTCAGTTGCATGTTTTACCGTGTCAAAATTAGAATCTGTTTTTGGCGGAAACACCTCAAAGGATAAACAGAATTTATCCTGTTTAAATATTTCGGTTAATTTCATTAAGGTCATCTCCCTTTATTTTACAATATATCAATTTATTATACTATCTTTCTGATATATTTTCAACTATTTCTTTACCGTTTTTATACTATATACAATACTCATCACTAAATATGGTATCATCAGAATTAACCATATTACCATGTCCCTGTCAGGTCAAAGCACTCAATATTCTCCCCTGCGGGATAGTTACCCGAAGACAAGGGGGGATTCATTTTCAAATTGTTAAATCCCACCTATACCCCTCCACCACCTTAGGCGCCCCCCTCCCTGAATCCTCCCACCGTCTACGACGGTCCCCCCTCCTTTAGGCAAGGAGGGCTTTGCAAGGAAGAATATTCGTCATCCATATAACTAATTTTCAGATAGAATAAAAAACTTGGTGATATATAAAATATTCACCAAGTTTTTAACCCAATAATATCAAAAAGTTTAAATTGCAATTTTTTATCTTTACCTTATTATCGTTCGTTATAGTAAACTTTATCCACATCAAAAAAAGTCTTTGTTATATATTCTTTTTTAGTTCTCATATTATATCTGTCAAGATTAAATCTTTCGGATATAACAACACCCTCTTTTGTGTATATTGTTCTCATCACAGGACTTACAGGGCAGAAATAATCATACCCCATTGACTTAAGGTATTCAAGTCTTTCATCGCCCTCATTAAGATGATAGCCGAATGGACTTATATAAATATCCGGCTTTAAAACCGCTTCGTATATTTTTTCATTAAATCGGTTTGTATCATACTGAAGGTCCTCCATACTTACCGAGCCGTCTCTGAAATAGTCGTTATGAGTATAACTGTGACAGGCTATAAGCCATCCGTTTTTCTTTAAGGCTGAGGCAACCGTTGTTGCTTCTATGATAAGCTTTTGTCTTTTATATTTATCCTCTTCTTTTATAAAATTATATCCGAAGGCTCCCTCATATCCTGTAACAGCAGCAATACCCTTTGCTCCGTGATAGGAAAAATCAGGATGCTTTGAAACAAAGTCATCAAGTATGGGAAAAACATCCCCGTCATAGGTTACTTCTTCCGTACCATCAGGCTTTATCATATATGTAGCAACTCTTACCTTTTCGTCAACTACAAGGCGGTCTGCAAAACCGTCTCCTTTCATATATCCGTAGTAATTAACATCGTCAACTGAAATTATAAGAGGTTTTTTTCCCTCAGGAAGCATAATAGGATTTCCTGCCTTTATTTCATTAAGAGGGTATAGTATAAAGCCTCTTTCGTAAAATTCGGGAAGCATTGCTTTGAACTCTGAGGTTGTAGTCATCCACATATTATAGCCTTCCTCTTTATAATCACCGTCAAAGGCCAGTTCAGGATAGGCTATAAGACTATGAAAGAAAACATGATATATTTTCCCGCTATATTCTTTAATGGTTTTATTAAGTTCATTAAGCTCATTAATTTTTCCCTCGAGCTTTTTATCTTTAACACCGCTTTCCTCAATCAGGGATATGGCTTCTTTATAATAGTAACCCATAGAAAGCCTGTCCGCCTCATTAAGCAAGTATTCAATCTGACTGTTTTTAAGTGAGACAACAGTTGAAACTGATACAAATATCGCAACAACAAGTGCAAAAAATACTATCAGCCCCTTGCTTTTTTTCACAAAATCCCATATTTCCCCCATAACGCCTCCATCTTAAATCAAAAACTATCAGTATAGGTATATACCTCTTCACATTCAATATATTTTACTGAAAGTTCCGGATGTTTATCCCTTAGTATATCACAGGTCAATTTCATTCCGTCTCTTTCAGACCCAACATGACCCATTATGATAAGCGTTTTATTAAACCCTAAAGCAGCCGCGTCTCTTGCATACTCTCCATACGCCCATTCACAAGTTTCGCCAACTAAAACTATCTGACTTTCTTCTCTTTTAAGCTCATTGAATGCAATATCTCCACCCGCACCAAAAACACTTGAAATTACAGTAGCGGGAATATCTCTCGCACCGCAAATTCTAAGATGCTTTACACCGAGAGTTATTTCTATATGACGGGCAAGTTCCAGCGCTGTTATGGGTTTTTCAGGATAAAATCTTGCAAGGTCGAAGATTTCAGTGCTTTCATACCTTCCTTTTAATCCCATATATTTAAATTCACCCTCTGCAATAATGTCGGGAACTGTATAATGAGGATGATCGTGAAAACGGAAAATTGTAAGTCCTGATTTTTCCACCAGTTCTTTTTTCAACACAGCTACCTTATCATTTTCATTAACTTCTTCCCTGCCGTTAAAATATAAGGGTTCATGAACAATCAAAAGATCTGCCCCCCACTCACTTGCTTCCTTAATAACCTTTACCGTGGGAAACATTGTTACTGCAACTTTTTCGACCTCTTTTTCGGGGTTACCCGTTTTACACACATCACAGTAAGGGGAATATTCTCTTTCCTGCGCCATTGCGAAAAGCTCGTTCATTATATCAATAGCTTTCATTTTACTACCTCCATTAAATTTTAAAAAGCATAAAGCCTATTGTATTTATTGCAAAATTTGCGGACATATGTGTAAACCATGACGGATATATACTTCCGCTTTTTTCATTAAGATAATTAAATATAAGACCACCTATAAAAAGCCCGGTAAGAACAAGGGCAAAAAGTGAAAAAGAAAACCAACCAGTCATCATTGCCACATGATACACGCTAAACAACAGGGCACTGAAGATATAGGCGAAGCCTCTCCCACCCGTTTTAACAAGATTTAAAAAAGCAAAGCCTCTGAAGAAAAATTCTTCCAAAAGAGAATTTACAAAAGAAATGTAAAGAGAAACGAATATAAAGTTATTTCCGTTTACTCCTATACCCGAGGTAAGGCTTTTTACAACCCCTGAAAAGTCAAATACATCCTTTAAAAGAAGATAAGAGCAAAGTATAAGTGAGTATAACGCCACACACAAAATCGGAATATTTTTTAATGTCTTGCCATCCCACTTAAACATCATTTTAAATGAAAGATTTTTATCAAAAAGCGAATACAGAAACGGGAAAAGCATAAACAGAACAAGCTTTATAACAGATTTTATAAAGTAATCAGCTTTAAATACCCCGTCAACAAAAGCCATTATAATACAAAAAATAATTATAAGAGTACAAAGCATATATGTTTTTTTATTTTTAAAAGTCATATTGTTACTCCTTTTTTATTTCTAATTATTTCCAGATATAGATTTACAACCCCTCCAAGTTTGTTTTGCAAACCTACATTCCCTTACACAGGGGAAGCTTTTATTTCGATAAAATTCGATATTTCTTAGTAGTTTGTGTCAAGTCAGGACCAAAAATTAGTCATTATACTGAATTCAGACACAGGCGTCGCTTGTGCATTATTTCTACGTTTTATGTTTTCGTATGTCGAGGTTGTAATTCTTATAAACGCAAATAGAAAAATCAAAATCAAAATAGCAATTAAAATCTTTTTCATTGCTTTTACTTCCTTTCGACAGTATTTATACAAATACAGATGAAACTGATTTTAGTCGATATGCAGACTAAAGTGTATTTGATATTTTGTTATCACAAACTCAATTTAATAAGAATTCGTATCTATGTTAGCCATCGGAAATTCGAACTCCATACGCCTTAAACTTGTTAAATTTTAATCTTTTTAACTTGTCGTCCTCGAAAGGCGAAAAGCATTCCTTCGTCCTCCGCATCAAAAATCTTATAAATTTTCCTGCGTTTAAGGTCGAAGAGTTTTAAAATAGAAAATTTCGCATAGTACAAAGAAAATACAAGAATAATACTTTCGTATATTTGCAGTATTTTCTGCAGTAATATCGGAAATTTACATTTTCAAACCGTGTGTAGTTCGAATCTCCGACGGCTAGCCATCGGAGAGCTATCCGATGGCTAAAGCAGGGCTAAGACAACTACAATTATTTTTTCTCTGTCAGCTTTAAATTATTTTCTTCAAAATACTTCTCGATTAAATCAAAGATAAGTCTGTCATTTTCATAAAAATTAACATCGCAAAGATGTCCGCCCTTAATCATAAGGTCAACCGCTACATCCGAAATTCCGTTATATGTTGTCAGCAGAGCATGTTTTTTATTTGCATTATCCTTTCTGTCAGCATATTTATGTATTCCCTTTTTATGCTTTGGTAGGTATCCTAACATCAGATGGTATGCATTCCATCTGTAATGTTCCTGTGCAAGCATTGAATTAGACGGCGACTTTACAAGATACTGTTCCTTAAGGTACTTAATCAGGTATTGATCTTCCCTGTCTTCATTTACATTTAAGTCATTGAACTGTTTATAAAATTCGCAGTTCATTTTTTTACAGTTGACAGCTGCATTCATTGTAGTACACTGAGGAGAGTCGGCATCAGCCACATAACCTCTGCAATCAGCACAGTTGGGTCGTTGACACTCATTACTGAAAAGAGGATTATTTTTACAATTATTATTCTTTTCGCCTAATTCCATTTTTAGCTGTGATAAGATTTCTGAATACTTGTTTTGTTCATCCGACTCTTCATCGGTTTTCTTCTCTTCGTAATCCATCCCCATCAGATTAAGCTTAAGTCTCAGATTATTTGCTTCGTTTATATTGGAATACATATTAAAATAATTGGATTTTTTCCATTCGGTTTCTGAGTTTTCACTATCGTCCAGATAATGTGCCGCAATCATTTTAGCAAGTTTTAACAATCTTTCGCCAATTATAATGTCACGGTCAAGAATTTTCTCATACTCACCGTAACAGTCAACATTCATTTTATTATCGGTAAACAGTTCTCCTCTTCTGACATATATATGATATTTTATCTTATCCTTACCTGCTAACAACAAAGAAAGCTTATTTTCAAGCTTCATATTAAGATAAATATCACCCGTATCAATAATTACATAAGTATATGTTCCCTCTTTCATTATATTCTTATAAATCTGCTGTTCCACCTGAGACACAGAGGGGATATTGTTATAATACTTTATTTCATCTTTCCACGGAAACTCGGGCATTTCAAAATATGAATCTCGATTTTCTTTAAGTCCATTGAGACCTGTAGCTATTTCAAAGCCATCCCAGTTTTTCCCCTCATCTCCATCTGCAAAAATATGATAGTTAACACCAAAAAGCTGATAGCTTCCGTCTTTGAAGGTTGCCAACTGATTATTCATAATAAATTGTCTTAATATTTCACGGTTAAGCTTAGTAAATCCTACCATAACCACGTTTACAGTTTTATCCGGATTTATATAAAAATTTTCATTTATAAAATCCTTTGGCATATACTTGGTTATTGGTTCTTTTTCAATAAACTCACGTGCCACCAGCTCGTATCTTCCGAAAAGGGTAATACGATGTATTCTTTCATCCTCCTTATAAAGATGCGCTACATGGTTTTGCACTGTTTCTATTCCGTCCTCCGGAACCTGAGTATATAAGTATATATCTTTTTTATTTTCTTCATTGTCAAGGAAACTTATAAATGTATTAAGAAGTTTAATGGATTTTCGAGCTTCCCCCAAAAATATAAAATTATATCTTTGATGTTTTCTGAAATAAGAGCTTTTTAAAAAGGATACGGTAAAATCCTTATTTAAAACTGTATATCCGTTTGAAATAAGCTCTTGAAAGGATGCTAAATCATCTGAGGATTCTTTAAGAATAACTGCATCGTTTTTCACAGCATACTCCAATGATTCATCATCGCACCCAATGATAATATCGCAGTATTTTTTATCCTTTTTCAGCAATTTGTTATTTAACATATCCCAAATGGTGGGCTTCATTTTTTGATTTAATCTTCTGCTGTTTGCAATTTTATCACTTAGTGCAGATGCTGCTGCAAAATATGATACCAGCAAAGCATCAAAAATCCCCAATGCAAAAGCATATACAAACAGCGGACATGAATAGGCAAAAGCGTATATTTCACTTTCAACAGCAGCTTCACCTACAAACATTTTGATTATATGCCCCACCTCTTCAATAAGCATCCATAAGAAGCTTTTTGGGGAGCCTAAATTAAATTTAACATAAATAACAGGCAATATGTATAAGGAAATATTGACAATCAGCGTCCATATAAGCGAGTTATGCCCTACAATATTTCTGCGGCGTATAAAGCGGATAAAATATAAAACAAACAAAAAGGAACAAGAAAGAAACAAAGCCAAAGTACACATATTCCAGATATCAAAATTAACAAAAGTGTACTTAAGTGAGTTTAAAAAGCTTTCTATCCATACCATTAACATAATAATCCCCCTTTTACATTCGTTTATCTATGATTTCGTTCATATAATCAAACACCGCATCGGCTAAAATTGTTCTGTAAGGCTTCTCGGTGGATACAACGCCGTCATAAATAAGACCAATCCCTTTCTTTTCGGCCATATTATTGAGTATTTTCACTCCTGATATAACGGCATTGTGGCAAACCGTACGGAAATTATCAAGGGTTGAAAATTCTTCCTTATATTCATCCGATGACCAACCGGGTGAATAGATTTTAATTTTGGTTTCCATATCAAATATAGCTTTGTGATAGTCTTCAAATTTACTTATCTGAGAAAAAAGGATACTGAGCATCTCGGCATCATCCGAATAAGCCTTGATAAGCCTATTTAAATTTTCACGGTTAATTCTTTTTTCCACTTG
>JAZOVB010000199.1:0-1085 GCA_045658425.1 Clostridia bacterium
GAATGTGATTTTAATAAATACAAGGTAATAATTCTCCCCGATAATTTAAGAATTGATGAAAAGCTTAAAAAGCTTCTTGATAACTATTTAAAAAACGGCGGCAAGCTGCTTGCTACCGGAAAAAGCGGATTATATACAAAAAAAGACGAATTCGCTTTTGATTTCGGTGTTACATATAAGGAAGAAAATCCTTATAACCCCGATTATCTTAAGCTTACATTTGAGCTTGACGGTCTTTATCCATCATCCTATGTTATATATTCACAAAGTGAATCGGTGGATTCAAATGGCGGTAATCAGATAATAACCAAGGAAAATTCATATTTCAATCGTACAAAGGAGCATTTTTGTTCACATATTCATACTCCTAATAAAAAGGAATATGCAGGGCCCGGTATTGTAATGGGTAAAGACGGCATTTATATTTGCTGGCATTTATTTACCGAGTATGCCGAGTTTGGTTCGCTTATATCAAAAAATATCATTTTACACTGTCTTGATTTATTACTTGGAAATGATAAAACCATTATAACAAATTTACCTGCACAGGGAATAACAACTCTTATGGAGCAGGACGGAAGATACATAAACCATCTTCTTTACGCGGTTCCGGTAAAAAGAGGTCAAGGCATTGAGGTTATTGAGGATATACTTCCGGTGCTTGATACCACAGTTTCAATAAAAACCGACAAAGAAATCAAAAAAGTATATCTTGCACCTCAAAGAGAGGAAATACCTTTTACTAAAAAGAATGGCCGTATTGAATATAAGGTTGATAAATTCGAATGTCATCAGATGGTGGTTATGGAATATTAAAACAAAAAAGCAGACAATTGAATCAGATAAAAAGCACCTTAAAAATTTTAAGGTGCTTTTTTTTATTTATTTGGTATAACGGTACCTACTATTTCGGAAATATTGGCAATATTATTTTCCTCGGTATATCTTCTTAAGCCTTCAACGATATTCGGAGCGGTGAAAGGATCAATAAAGTTTGCGGTACCGACAGAGATAATATCTGCGCCTGCAATCATAAATTCAACTGCATCCTCCCAGTTAGAAATTCAAGTCGGAGGCCAAGCGGT
>JAZOVB010000200.1:0-2016 GCA_045658425.1 Clostridia bacterium
ATAATCCGAGATTAAAATTTTTCGCAAAATAAGTCTCTCGGTATTTAACACAGGAATATGTCTGAAAAGCTTGGTACTTATCTCTTTATTCATATCTCTCTTTCTTTTTATTGTTTATTTTATATAATTATAACATATAAAACTACTATATATCAATAAAAATGGAATAATATTATTTATTTTCAATTATTAACAATCTTTATGTTGTATTATAGCAGAAAATATGATAAAATAATTAGGAATTGTTATAAGGAGGACGTCAAATTGAAAAATATAGATGATTTTTCCCAATATCAAGAGGACGAAACACCTAAAAAAAGAAGGTTTAAATTATTTGATACTCAACGAGAAGGAAAAGGCGTCAGCAAAGAGGACGCAATAATTACACCTGACTTAAAAGGTTTTTTTAAGAGCTTCTCCCGAAATTTCAACAAATTATTGTCTGTCAATATTTTAATTGTCATAGGAAATTTCCCGATTTTTTTTGCCCTGCTCGGAATGTCCGGAATGTTTAAAACACAGTATTTCGCCCCTGCTTCAACCTTTTTTGCCAATCTTCGCGGAATTATGCTGCATGAAAGCGCATATTCCCCCGCCACAATGGCACTTTTCGGTATCGAAGGGATACAAATAGAGAACTCTGCCACAACCTTACTGTCAAACGTTATGTTACTTCTCTCTCTGCTTGTATTCCTTACTTTCGGTTTTGTCAACGTCGGCAGCACCTATATAATCAGAAGTTTAATTAGAGGCGAGCCTGTATTTATGTGGTCGGACTTCAAGTATGCGATAAAGAGAAATAAAAAGCAAGGCTTTTTGTTCGGAATTATAGATCTTATTGTTCTGGTAATGATCCCCTTTAACGTCTTGACCTTGATTTCTAACCTTAACTCATTCCTTTCAAGCATCATTTTCTGGCTTAATATTGTTTTTGGAATACTGTATATATTTATGCGCTTTTATATTTATATGCAAATGATTACCTTTGATTTGAGCCTTTATAAAATCCTGAAGAATTCCCTGATCTTTTCACTTATAGGATTTAAGCGGAATATTTTGGCTCTGCTTGGAATTATATTGCTGATTTTGATAGAATTTTCGCTTCTCCTTGGCTTAGGTGGTATTCTGCTCCCGATAGGTCTAGCATTGCCTTTAGTCGCCTTGTTTGCTTGCGGGGCGTATATGGCAGGCTTTGCTTCTTATTTTAAAATCAAACAAATAATGATAGATCCATATAAAAATTCCGACGAAGCTGAAGAAAGCATTCCAGATGTTGATGCAGACTTAATTTAAAAATAAAAAAAGCGCAACATTGTTTTTATGATGCTGCGCTCATATTTTTCATATGCGGATACTTATTTTTAAGAGTATTCGCATTTTTTATTTCAGCTCGGCAATTGTAACCCCGAAGTCACCTTCTCCGAACTCTCCGTTTCTATAAGAGAGTATGCGCCTGTCACACCGTAGCTCCTCCTGAATATATTTTCTCAATGCCCCCGTTCCTTTTCCGTGTATAATTCTTACAGAATGTAAACCCGCCATAAGAGCATCGTCTAAATATTTGTCAAGCTCGTACCAAGCCTCTTCACCCGTTCTTCCCCGTAAATCAATCTCCTGCTTGAAATTAGATATACTTGGTTTTTTTGTAGGTGAGCTTGCTGTTTTGACAGCAAGCTGGGGTAAATGCTTTTCAAGAAGACGGACACGCTTAATATTTACCTTTGTTTTTAAAATACCCGCTTTCACTTTGAAATTACCGTTTTTGTCGGGAAGCTCCAAAACCTCGCCTTCCTGCTGGTAGTCTAAGAGGAATATCAGGTCTCCGATTTTCAAAGGTCTCGGCAAGACATAATTTTCATCTTCCTCTATTTTTGGCGTTTCTAATTTATAATAAAGTTCAGAGCTTTGCTTAAGCCTGTCTCTCATCTCCTGCTTCGCCCGTGATAACTCCTCGGCAAACTTTTTGCTATCCTGTTTTTTTCTTATATTATCAAGCTCGCGAAAGACGAATTCACT
>JAZOVB010000201.1:0-1208 GCA_045658425.1 Clostridia bacterium
CATTAAAAGAATAATTTTTCAATAAAATCCTCACCATTTATATTATTAAAAAGAATTTTCGTATTTAATTTTTCTTCCATTTCGCACACGGTCATATCATCTAAGAATAAATCCTTTTCGGCACGGAGGGTATCAACAGAAAGCAGCAGGTTATCGCCGATTTCCACACCCTTTAAGGAATCAATAATATCCTGACCGCAAAGAAGCCCGGTAACTGTTATTTTACTTCCGAAAAGCTTATTTATACCTTTTATAACGTTAAGCTTAACCGAAGGAAACTCCTTTTCTATTTTCTCTTTAAGCTTCAGAAAATAAGGGTATGCAAGCTCCCCCGTTACCATGGTTTTTGTGGTTTTCTTATCTTTTTTACTTAAAAGCGCCGCACATGCTTCTTCCATAAAGGAGGACATCATACCAACTCCGTTTTCAATCTGAGGAAAATCCTCATAAACCTCGGAGGATGGCAGGTCATAGTCGGACATTATATAAAATTCGTCAGCAAGATATACTATTCGTGAATTGTATTTTTCCAGAAATTCATTTTGCAAATCGGTTATAGTGGAAACAATTTCGTTTGCATCTTCTTTTGTAAATTCATCCACCTTATATAAACCGTCTCTGAAATCGGTTATTCCTATGGGAACTACCGAAAGGCTGTGCATGTAAGGATAAAAAGAGGATAAATCCCTGACGGTTTTAATAAGATGCTCTTTATCGTTTACACCTTTAACGAGAACAATCTGACAGTTAACGGTTATTCCGTTATCGGTCAGCTTTTTTATTTTCTCTAAAATTCCGCCTGCAAAACGGTTATTTAACATAAAGCACCGTAACTCATCCTCGGTGGTATGCACCGAAATATTTATTGGAGAAAGGCGGATTTTTATTATTTTATCTATTTCTTTTTCGTCAATATTGGTTAAGGTTACATAGTTACCGTTTAAGAAGGATAATCTTGTATCGTCATCCTTAAAATAAAGAGGGGCTGTTAAGCCCTTGGGAAGCTGGTCTATAAAGCAGAAAATACATTTATTTTTACAGGAACGAGGCTTGTCAATAAGAGGGTTAATAAAATCAATCCCTAAGTCTTCATATTCTTCTTTTTCTATTTCGCAGACAACTGTTTCACCGTCTTTTGTTTCAATTTCAAGGTCTAAATATTCCTCAGAAATTAAAAAACGGTATTCCAAAGTATCGGTAAACTTTTC
>JAZOVB010000202.1:0-5177 GCA_045658425.1 Clostridia bacterium
AAAACACCTGTCAATCAAAAAACAAAATATTTAAGTGTAAAAATATAAATAAAATTTTTAAAAATTTTTGTTTTTTTTTACTAAAAAACTTTAATAAAGGGAGAGTACAAAAAGTACTCTCCCTTAAATATTAATATTTACCTTCTGCTGTCATACGTGCAAGGGCATCAACAACAGTCTGTTTGTCCTCTTTATATGTAACACCATACCATTTTTCGTTAGTGTCAAAAACATTAACCTTCATACCTTCTTTGCGAATGTATTCATCAATCATAGAAGGAAGAAGATACTCCTCCTTCATAGGATTTGTCATACCATCAAGAAAAGCAGGCATATCCTGAATTAATTTGTCAATTATCTCAGGTTTAAATCCCCACATATTCATTGAAACAAGTGTATCAGGACTGTAGGGGGAAGTTTTGTCAAGTCCGCTTGTTTCTGTAATTTTTGTTAGAATTCCATTTTCATCCATTTCACAAACACCTCTTGTTACGGTGCCGTTGTCAGAAAGAGTATTTTTAAGCTTATATCCTACCATAAAATTGTTTGGGCAGGAAATAAGCTTATCGTGTAAAATTTTGAAAGATTCCTGTCCATAGAAGTCATCAGCGTTAATAATAGCAAAGGGAGTTGTAACCTGCTCTTTTGCACACATAAGAGCGTGAGCGGTTCCCCAAGGTTTTTCACGGCCTTCAAAAGAATAACCCTCAGGAAGCTTGTCAAGCTCCTGAAATGCGTAATCAACCTCAATGATATTTTCAACCTTTGGGGCAACAATACGCTTAAAATCTTCTTCGATTGCTTTTTTAATTATAAATACAACCTTATCAAAACCTGCTTTTTTAGCGTCAGCAACAGAATAGTTTAAAATAACTTCTCCGTTTGGTCCAACAGGTTCAATTTGTTTAAGTCCACCAAAGCGTGAACCCATACCGGCTGCAAGTACAACTAATGTAGTTTTCATAAAAATCCTCCTTATTACTATTTACATTCTTTATTTTTTATGTTATATTATATATGTAATTATATATGTAAGCTAAAAGTTATACAATATATTTTCAGACTTAAACTATATAAAAAAAGACACTATATTAGGAATGATTTGGTGAGTATATGATAACTGTAAACAGGACCATAAGAATTAATTTATTAAATGCAATTACCAAGCATAAATGCACTGGTAGATATATGTTACAGGGGCAAATGAATAAATTTGTGTGGCTGATATATTCTTTTGACGGAAAAGTTAAAGTATATGACGGCATAAAAAATATAATTTTAGAATCAGGAGATGTAACAATAATACCTCAGGAATCAGGGCAGTATATGGAATCTGTTGATAATTCTGGAGAAAAGGTGCTTATTATTGGCTGTGATGCTACAGGTTTTGATATGGAGGCTACTTTAGGCAAATGTATTACTCCGAACATTTCGTCAGTTCATTATTTAAATGAAATAATATCCTGTCTTCATATGTATGATAAAGAATGCGAAGATTATTTGAATATTGCTGACAAGCTGATATTGCACACTATAGCTAATTTACTTGAAATTTTTATATTATCACTTTCAGGGTCTGTTACACAAGGAAGCATAGTTTCAACGCGGGGGGTAATGGAATTTAAAAGAATTACAGATATAATGAGAGATAATATATTTGATAATTTATCTATTAAGGCGTTAGCTTCAAAATGCGAAATGAGCGAAAGTAATTTAAAAAAGATTTTTTCTAAATATTCCGCACTCAGTATTCATAAATATTTTCTTAAAATGAAAATTTACAAGGCAATTGAACTTCTTGGGGAAAATTACAATGTTGCTGAAATAAGTGAAATGCTTTCTTTCAATAACCAAAATTACTTTGGTGTTGTTTTTAAAAAAGAAACAGGTTATTCACCACTTAATTATAGAAAGAAATTTTTAAGTTAAGGTATATTTTTTAAAATTTCTGACCAAACTTTATTTAAGCATTTAAAGAAAGGAAGAGGTCAGGAATATGAGCAGAGATTACGTTGGCAGAAGAAAAAAAGGCGGAGGCAAGGCAGTATTTATTTCCTTTTGCTTACTTATGTTTTCCGCCACCTTCTTAATTGCATACCTTGCCAAAAGCAATGATAATGTTAATTTAAAAAAACAGGATAATTCTATTACTTATAAGCTTGATGAGTTATATAAAAATCAGGAAGAATATACAGAAAATAAACCTAAAAAAGAGAATGAAGAGGATAAAAACAAGGCGGTAACACCTGATAAGCCGATTTTAGGTGAAACTCATATCTCCAATAATAGTGATAATGTTACAAATAACAATGTCCCACCTTCTCAGGAAAGGGAAGAAACCCCTGAAATTCCTGATGTAGAAACTGCCGCTGCTCCGGGAAAAGCAGTGATACCCATAGAAAACGGAAAATTTAAAAAAGCCTTTGGGGGAAAACTGGAATATTCAGAGGTTTATGGGGATTGGCGAAGCCATACTGGAGTGGATATTTCTGGTAAAGAAGGCAGTAAAATTCGTGCTATTGCCGACGGAACTATAGTAGAAGCCTATATTGACCCTGTATGCGGTGGAGTAATTAAAATTGACCATGGAGATTTTAATTCTGTATATATGGGGCTTTTCAGTGAAAGTATGGAACTTACGGGAACGGTAGTAAAAAAAGGAGATACAATAGGTAATTTAGAAGGAAAAATTACAGGCGAATCTTCTGAAACCCATTTGCATTTTGAAATAATTGAAAAAGGGGATTTTATTGACCCTATGAAATTTTTAGGTTAAGGCAGAGTTTATACTCTGCCTTTTCTTATTGACAAAAAGTTTATAAAATGATAAACTATATATTAGTTTTAATTTAGAGAAAAGGGAGGGTAATTTATGAAAAAGCTGTCGAAATTTTTTTCGGACTGTCATATGAATTTTTTTGAAGAAATATTAGTTTCTGATATTAAAGTTAATTTAAATGACAGAAGTATAAATGTTTTTATAAAACCTCCTTACATACTGGATTACAAGCAAACGGAGGTTATAATTAAAGAATTTCAAAATGAATACTCGGCCCAGAGAGTTATCATTTCTTTTGATTATAAGGAAATTGAAATTAACCACAGTAATCTTCCTGTTTATGCGTCTCATCTTGAATATAGAGCAGAAACCGAAGTTAAATCTATATTAAAGCTTGTATTAATGGAGTCTGTATGGAAGCTGAATAATGATGAGATTACTATTTCCACAAAATTCGGTATGGATAATTTAATAAATAAATTCCGCTGTGACAGAATGTTATCTGATTTTATGTATGAAGAAACGGGTAAAAGATATAAAATTACTATTTCAGGGGAGTATGACGAAAAGGAATATCAGAAGTTTACAGAGCAAAAACAGAAGGCATTAGATGAAGCCTCAAAAGAGGTTACAAAATATCTGGAAAAACAAAAATTGAAAGAGGAACAGGAGCTGGCTAATGAAGTTCAGTCAACTGCTATAACTGAAGGTGAGATAACAACAGAAAAGCTGATACGGGGTAAAAAAATTACAAATCCTGACATTATTCCTTTAAGAAATATTCGGGGACCATATAACGATATTGTTATAGCAGGAGATATTTGGGGAATTGAGTATAAAGAAATAAAGTCTGGCAAAACGATTGTTTCTTTTAATATAACTGATTATACAAGCTCCATAAAGGTTAAAATGTTCGAGGGTGCAAAATCCGACGAAAAAGACGAAAAGAAAAAACAAAAACAGCAGGAAAAGCTTGTAAATCTTAAGGATTCTCTTAAAGACGGCATACGTCTTATGGTAAGCGGTAAAATTGAATATGACGATTTTACACATGAGCTTACCCTTATGTGTAAAAGCATAATGCAGCTTGAAAAAGAAGAGCGTATGGATAATGCGGAGGAAAAACGTGTAGAACTGCATATGCATACACAGATGTCGGCTATGGACGCTATCGGTAATGCGGGCGACCTTGTTAAGCTTGCCAAGAAATGGGGACATAAGGCAGTTGCCATTACTGACCACGGAGTTGCACAGGCATTTCCTGATGCTTATAAAGCAAAAGGCAAGGATGATATAAAAATCCTTTATGGTATGGAAGGATATTTACAAGGGGATAAGATGCGTATTATGTATAATCCTCTTGATTATGATATTGAAGGTAAATTTGTTGTTTTTGATATTGAAACAACGGGGCTTCATTGTCAGGAAGATAAAATAATAGAAATAGGTGCGGTAAAGCTTGAAAAAGGAAATATTATTGATAGGTTTTCTACCTTTGTAAATCCAATGATAAAGCTTTCTGCTACTACTACAGAGCTTACTTCAATAAAAGACTCGGATGTGGAAAATGCACCTTTAATTGAAGATGTATTACCGAAGTTTCTGGACTTTTGCAAAGATTGTGTACTTGTTGCACATAATGCCACCTTTGATGTGGGATTTATAAGGGTAAATGCAGGGAAATGCGGACTTGAGTTTAATCCTTCGTATATTGATTCTCTTAATCTTTGCAGAGCACTTTATAACGAGCGAAAAACACACGGTCTGGCTGCAATGGTTAAGCATCTTAATATTGAGCTTATGAATCACCACAGGGCAGTTGATGATGCAGAAGCAACTGCTGAAATAATGAAAAGATGTTTGGACCTTCTTAAAAAGCATCAGGTTACAAATCTGCTTGATTTTAACACAGGTCTTGCGCATCTTAATCCTGCAAGAAGAAGAGATTATCATATAATTCTTCTTGCAAAAAACAAAACGGGTCTGGTAAATTTATATCGTATAATATCAGAATCTAATCTTAAACATTTTAATAAACATCCTGTAATACCAAGAGAGCTTCTTGATAAATACAGAGATGGTATAATTGTAGGCTCTGCATGTGAATCAGGAGAACTATTTAACGCTATTTTAATGGGGGAAAGAGAGAGTGTTACAGAAAAAATAGCAGAGTATTATGATTATCTTGAAATTCAGCCTATAGGTAACAACGAGTTTCTTTTAAGAGAAGGGTATGTAACAAGCGAAGAAGGCTTAAGGGATTATAACAGAAAAATAGTGGCACTTGGACAAAAGCTTAATAAGCCTGTTGCAGCAACCTGTGATGTACATTTTATAAATGCTCAGGATGAGGTTTACAGACGAATTTTAATGGCTGCTAAAGGATTTGAAGATGCAG
>JAZOVB010000203.1:0-9118 GCA_045658425.1 Clostridia bacterium
GTCGCCATTTTCACTTTTTAAGCGCCACTCCACTCCGGAAATTTTAGCAAGGCCGGTTTCTCTTATGTTGTCAACCGCTTCGATTACGATAACATTGTTTCCGATAAATCTTTCGGATGCATCGGGAAGATTCTTTGCAATTCCGGATTTTTTACAGTATTTCCCAAGAAGCAGTACACAAAAGGCAGATACCAGAAGAAATACTATAAGCTGAAGATAAATATTTCCGCCAAACACAGCTGTGGCAAGTGCTGTAAGTGAACCTACCGCAAACCAGATTGACACCAGTGACGGTGTTATGGCCTCCACGATAAGGAACACTACTATGGCGGGAACCCATAATGCAATTTCCATATCAATCAACCCCTTTCATATCAGTTTTTAACGTGAACATCCATTTGCGGGAACGGAATTTCAATATCATTTTTATCAAATTCTTTTTTCACAGTTTCAATAAGGTCAAAATTAACTGTCCAGTAATTTTCGGATTTTACCCAGACTCTTACGGTGTATGTAAGAGCGCTTGCGTTATGAGCAGAAAGTTTTACAAGAGGCTCGGGGTCCTTTAAAACCAGCTCGTGAGAATTTACAACCCCTTCAATAATTTCCTTTACCTTATCAATATCCGCGGAATAGGAAGCATCAAAGGTAAGGTCAACTCTTCTTGTATCCTTTTCGGAATAGTTGATAATTACCGAGTTTGTAAGAGTGCCGTTGGGAACGGTTATAACCTTATTATCGGCGGTGGTTATAACGGTATAAACAACGGTTATATCGGTAACCGTTCCGGTAGTTCCGCCTGCATCAATAAAGTCACCCACTTTAAAGGGCTTGAATAATAAAAGCATAAGACCGCCTGCAAAGTTACTCAAGGAGCCCTGCATTGCAAGACCGATTGCAACACCGCAAGAAGCAAGAGCCGTTATAAAGGATGTAGTGGGAATTCCAAGCATCATTGCAATTGTAATAAACAGTACAACATAAAGGGCAACCACCGAAAAGGATGAAAGAAACGACCTTACTCCCCCATCCAGCTTATCAAGCTTAGGTGATTTTCTTATGAAATTTTTAATAAATTTTATAAGTCTTATTCCCACCAGAAGTACAACAAGCGAAGCTATCAGCTTTAAGCCAAGGGATGCACCCAATTCAAGCAGATAGTTCCATAAAACTCCAAAATTCATTTTAATCACTCCTTTGTTTCAGTTTGGAAAAATCTTTTATATAATAATCCGCTGTTTTTTTAATTTGGTCCTCATACTCAAAAGAGGATAAATCATAAACACCGCAGATTTTCAGTCCCGCTCTTTTAGCAGTAGTTACTGCATTTAAGTTACCGTCAAGAATTCGTAACATTACCGATATATAAGACGGCATTGAACCCACTAAAGTTCCGTCAAAATCAAATAAATTTGTATTTAATACCATTTTCTTCATTATTATATCATATAAAAAAACTCCTTGCAATATAAATTACAAGGAGTTTAACAGCTAACAGCACATATTTTAATTATTTGTTATCAAGTGGCTTCATTGTCGGGATGTGACTTGTGAAATCTTATAAAGTGTCACAACCTCTTAAAAGTCCACCAAATAATAACCTTTCTCAAGAGTTTATTTTAAATATTCTTAAATGCTTTTATGTTTTACCCACCAAAATGGGTAAAATAATGGGTAAATTCCGAAAGCCTTAACTAATTTTGATTTTGCCATCAAGATTTGCAAAGCTCTCAATTTTCTTTTTCTTTGTCGCTTCATTGTAGATATTCATTGTCGTGGATATATCGGCATGTCCCATAATCTCCTGAATGATTTTTAAGTTGGTTTCATTTTCACAGAAACGGGTACAGAATGTATGTCTTAAATTATGTACGGAGAAGTGGGGTATTAGTTTCGGCTCTCTTTGGTCATTCGCTGCCGTTTCGATTTCATCGTTGTTATAATCTCTGCGTATTCTTTCAATGGCTCTGTTTATGCAATGAGCATTTAAGCAATCGCCAAATCTATTTTGAAAAATAAATCCACTGTAACCATCAATGATAGTTTGATTAAATCCCGTTTCAAGCTGATTTTCTCTTTCTTGCAAAAATGCTTGTTTGACTTCTGATAGCATAGGGATTATTCTAATACCCGACTTTGATTTTGGTGTGGTAATGTGATATTCGCATTTACCGCTGTCTTGTTGACGATATATCAAATTATGGTTAATCGAAATAATACCATTTTCAAAATCGCAATCTTCCCACCGCAAACCGACAATTTCACCAACTCTGCATCCCGTTCCCAAAAGAATAGTAAATACAGGCAACCAATGGCGATATTTCTTACTATCCGCAATATAATTTACAAATGCAGATTGCTGGCTTTCGGTTAATGCGTGTCGTTTTGGTTTTTCCCAATCGTGACTCTTTTTGATTTCTGTCATAACTCCGTCTGTGGGGTTTATACGGATTAGACCGTCACGAACTGCCGTTGTGAAAATCGGGTGGAGTATTGTATGTATTATTTCCATACTGTTTGGTTTAAAACCAACATCCTTGATAAGATGGATATAAAACTTTTTAATGTCGCTGTATCTTATGGATGCTATATCTTTTAACCCAAGATCATCACGAACATACTTTTTAAACATATATTTGTAGTTAGTTCGGGTTGATTGCTTTAATTCATATTTTGTTTCAATATAGCTATCAAAGAAAGCGTTAAGCGTTGTTTTATATGCAGA
Source organism: Clostridia bacterium (assembly GCA_045658425.1). Classification (GTDB taxonomy): domain Bacteria; phylum Bacillota; class Clostridia; order UMGS1840; family HGM11507; genus SIG450. Next base: position 2,726 of record JAZOVB010000203.1, read on the forward strand.
AAAACTGTTTATTCCATCTTCAACATCCCGTCTTACTTGCTTTTCAAGTTCTCGCAATGATTGACTTGATTTCTTTCCGCTTGGTACTTTATCCGTTTCTACTAACTTCCAGCTGTAAATGCTTCGGGTATTGCCTTTTATATCCTTATAACGATATTCGTATCTACCATCCTCTCGTTGGCGTTCTCCCTGACGGAGAATTCTACCTTTATTATCTCTTTTCTTATCTGACATAACGGCTCCTTTCTAAAAGAAAGAACCCACTATATGACATTCACATTATATCATAAGCAGGTCCTGATTTCAATAAATTTATTAAATTACATTGAGCTTGTCGATATACCCTTCAAAAATTCTGCGTTTTATCTGTGGTCTGTTGCCATTCCACAATATGAAATCAGCATCCTGATTATCATTTATAATCTTTCTTAATTTGTTTTCACCAATTCTAAAATACTCCGCAGCTTCTTCAACAGACAGGGTATATCTTTCCCAAGTTGGTACAGCTCTTTCTTTTCTATCTGCCATATTTGCCACATCCTTTATCTATCAAAAACAGCTTTTTCGTCAAACAAATATCCCTTAAATATTACTCCATCGTGGGTTATAAACAACCCCTGCGAATCCTTTGGAATCTGCTCTGCAGCATTTGTGTTGTCCAGTATGATTTGTGATAGAACATTGTCGGCTCTGCCACATACTCTGAAATCAATATTGTTTCGGATTTGTCCTGCAAGGATATTTGCATCCGGTCTTTGTGTTGCCAGGATAAGATGTATTCCAAATGCTCTGCCTTGTCTTGCAATTATGGATAGTTTGCCTTCAATTTGTGTTACAAGTTCTTTTGCTTCTTTTGAAAGTCCGGTTTTATCAAGAACCTCTGCAACTTCATCGCAAGCAAATACAATTCGTTTCATCTTGTTTGCGTAATTTTGGTTGTGTCCGCTGATGTTTGCACATCCATATTCTCTGAATACCTGTTTTCTGTTTTCTAGTTCATTTACAAGGTCTGTCAGAACTTCGAGTAGGGTATTTTCTTCTGTAATGATATTACATCTTTCGTGCCATATAGGAAGAAAATCAACGCCGCCTTTGAAATCTGCAATAAACACTTCCGCATCTTTTTTCACGCATTGCATAATGAGTAATTTGAGAAGTACACTTTTTCCTGAACCCGTAGAACCGCCAAGTAATATGTGAGGAATTTTTGCCAAGTTAATTTTTGTTTGCCCTATCCTGCTTTGACCAAATATTAATGTAAAATCTTCGTCTGAAAGGTACTTGTCTTTCCAATGAACCACATCAGGCAGGTTTTCATTTCCCGATATAGCTTGTAATACAATTTTGTCTCTGCTTTTACCATATCGAATATTTTCAACATGCATATTAAGTGCTGTTTCAATATCTTCTTTTTTATCCTCCCAGTCTGAAAGGGGAATACCGTTCGGATCAAATTCCATAATTGTTATACCGTATTCTTTATACCTTTTAAGTAATAACGGAGATTGTCCTGCATGATTTACAAGCCCTACAATATTTAAACTCTGATTGATTTTCTTTGCTCCTTTAGGTGTTCCTAAAAATACAATTAAAATTATAAATCCACCAATGGCCCAAAATGGGAATATCATTCTGAAACCGATATTGTTGATTCTCATTCCAATATCTGAGGCATCATAGGTCCAGGTATCAAGCTTATACTTGATGATAATCGCAAGTGCTATGTACGCAACCACCGCAAGCCAGGTCCATTTCTTGCAAAATATATTTAGGATGCCCATTTTGAATCTTAAAAACTGATATTTTAATCTCGCATCTCTTTCTAATTCAAATTTATTTTGAGTGTTCATAGTCTGTGCTCCTTTCTATAATCGTTCCGTCTTTCGTATATTCCAAAACTTTGTGTATTCTTCTTAAAAATGCATTCCAGGTTTCAGGTCTATCTTTCTGCACATTTTTGTATTGCTCCGAAAGAGGAATATTTGATGTAATATATACGGTCTGATAGCACGCCGTTCTGTCATTATATCTTGCAGGCAGGTTAAGGGGATAAATGTCAAGATAGTTAAGCATTTCTTCAATGGGTATCTGTGAATTAAATTCCTCAAATACCAAAACTTCCTGATTGGTATATCCGTCAAAATTTATTCCTTTACCTGCTCGGTAATTTGTTATTCTACAAATGTCTTTGGCACTATGCTTTTGATATATGCTTCTGGTTTTTCCTGTTCCGCTCGCACCGAAAATATATGTTACATATAAATCTCTGTTTTCGCATGAATATTTTTCTGAACTTAAAACTTGACGGAGAGCATCAATGTCTCTTATTCGGAATGCAAATTCCGGTGCATCGTCTATAATTTCTGTTGTCTGCTTTCCGTCCCGGATGTTTTCAATGAGCTTACTCATTTTAGGATTGTTTTCATCTCGTTCCTTTGGTAGGGTGCCGTATTCATAAAAACTTCCTTCAACACTTGTTTCTGATTTTTCATCATTTTCCCATTTACCTGATTTTAATATGTAGTCTCTGTTATCCTTTGCACTTCCTAATGCTTTTTCAATATGCGCAATTGGAAAGCGATTTTTGATTGTATTAAATCTGATAGGAGAGTGGGAGTATATGAAAATATGTGTATGAAAAGTTCCTGTTTTAGCAATCTCATCTGCCAAGCAGAAATAGTCAGGAAAAAATTTCATCAATATTTCGCATATCCGCTCGTGTGTAAACTCACACTCAAGCGGATTGTTTATTACTAAAGTCCATTTGCGTGATTGTGAATTTGACATATAATCACCAACCCTTTTTTGCTACATGCTACATGTAATCCATAAGGGTAATACTAACCCTTATGGATTAGGCGGCACGGCAAATCTTTTTTTAAAGAAAAATCTCCGCCGTGCCGCATCCCATTAAGCCTTGTTATTAACCAATGATATACCGGTTGCTACAGCTTTAACCTGAGGCTGATTGTTCATCATATACAATGACAGCTCAAGTCCTGTAAATGTAACTTCCGCATAACCGTTTGGTTTTTCCACAAGCTGTCTGCCGTCAATCTTGATGTTAATTTTTTCAAGAGCCTTTTCAGGCATAGCAACTGTGTAGCGATAGCCAGTGATATTTTCTGTACGTTTGTTATCCTGGTATTCATACACTGGTGCTACATCAACAAGCCACAACTTGCTTCCTAAACTTCTGGGATCTATTATTAAATCTTGAAGTTTCATAAGTATAACGCCCTCCTTTCTTCAAAATTTAAGGTACCTTATGAGCACATTATACAAACAAATTTATGGCATTTCAAAGTTTGATAAACGACAGCAAAAAACCAGTGATTTCAAGGTTTTTGAAGTATTAATTATTTTTATGAACTCTAAAAATCGCATAACTCCGTCAGAATTGTCGTTTGGTAAACGACAAAATATTTTAAAAGGCAAAAAAATACCGTGTACGAAGTTAATCATACACGGTAATTTGTTATTGTGAATTAACACAACATGGTTCTCCGAAAATCTTAAGCCATCGGCATTTAGATTTTCGTGAGGTTCTTATTTGTTATAGTCTAACAAATAATATCTTTTATCGAATTTCCATTCTTCTAATAATCTGTTCGCCTCTTCAATCCCATCGTAATAGTGTTCTTGAATCAGCTTCATGTAAGCTCTGTCAATGTCGTATGTTAATGTAAGCTTATATCCTGCTGCCTCTATTACAATAAGGGAGTATTGAGGCTCAAGCTCACAGAAAATACAAAAAGTAATTATTGTATTTAGTGCCGGTCTAGCCCTGCCGGTTTTAATGTCACTGAATATTGATTTTGAAATACCAATTACCTCTTCTTTTTCATATTTTATTCCATAATCTAGTTCTTCTAATTCTTTTAATCTTAATTCATAAATTTCATTCATTATACCATAAAGGTTATAACCATTGGATAAAAATACTTGATGTAATTTATCCATAGTTTACCTATATAGATGTTTTATATAGTTTTGCTTTTGGAGGCAATGGAAAAATGGGCTAACAAAATACTTGCGGTTATGTTATAAATTGATGAAACTAAAGAAAAAATGTATAAATCTTTATATAACATACGCATCACCTCCTATAAAAAATACTCTCCAAAGGCAAAACCTAAAAAGTTCATTCTAGGTGCAAAAAAACACCGCCGCTAACGACCGTGTTTCATTCATCTTATATATTAATTACTCCTAAAAAAGGGCATAGTACACCTGTTCACGGGTTATACAGGGTTCATTGTCGGTTACCAATTCGGTCCCGCTCGTGCAGTGCACGTCCGACGGTAAGACAGGCCGCTATCTAACCTTTTCTTGCAAAAGCAAGAGCTTAAATTTCGCCCGCACCTGCCCCGGCTACTCTTTACTTCGGTTCTTCATTTAACTACAGTATAATACAGAAGTATTATAAAGTCAAATTACATTTTTGTAACAAAAGGAATCTTTGCTTTGTTTAAATCAGTTAATTATAAATGTTGAAATAGAGTGTGCTTCAGATTTTGTTTTAATCATCTTACCATCCAAATAGATATAAAATCTTTCATCGTTATTTGTTGTATTCAATACAACTGTAACAATACTTTCGTCAGGATTTTTAAAAGAAACTGTTTCAATATTTTTTGTCCACTTACTGCTTCCTATTCTTTTAGCACCTTTTTTTACAAATTTGCTGAAATGACCTATATAATAATAGGAATCATGTATATAAATTTTATCATTTTTTGTATCTGCCATGATAGGAGCATCACAAAAATTCCCTACATGATTAGGTCCACCTTTTTCATCAAGAACAAGATTCCAGTCGCAAAAAGCACTACAGTAATTGTTGAAATTACCAATCATATCGTGAGCATATTTTTCACCGATTGCAACAGTGTCAGCCTTTCCAAGACTATATTCATAACAACCTTCTGAAAAAACAATATCCTTATCAGGATAAAGTCTGTTAAACATTTCAAGTTGCTCAAAGTGGTCTCCGCTATACCAATGAACACCTATACCGCTCACATATTGTGCTGCATCTTTATCCTCAAGCATAACCTTAGCGCGTTCTATCACGCGTTCCTTGTTATGATCCCAGAATATAATTTTAATTCCTTTATCCTTCATTTTTCTGCCAAGATAATTTTTTACAAATTCCATTTCCTCTTTGGCTGTGTAAATACAAGAATCCCATGTTTGAACTGCATCCGGTTCGTTTTGTACAGATATCATACCTATGTCTACGCCGTTTTTCTTATATTCGTCTATAAATTTCCCATAAAAGTCGGACCATAAATCATAATATTCTTCTTTAAGTTTACCGCCATGATTCATCATATTATTTGTTTTCATATATGCAGGCGGACTCCAAGGAGAAGCAAACATATCAATATTGCCAAACTTCATTGCATCCTTTATCATAGGTATTATAGATTTTTTATCCCGTTCGACATTAAAGGTTGACAAGGTTTCATCGTTTTCTTCAACACAGGAATAATTTTCTAAAGAAAAATCACAACTGTTAATATGTACCCTTCCAAAATTATAGCCTATACCATCATTTTCATCAAAATATAATTGTAATATTTTTTCCCTGTTTTCTTTGCTTAATTTATCTATTGTAGTTGATGCAGCCTCAGTAAAAGCACCACCGAACCCTTTTATTTTTTGATATTCCACCTCAGGAAAGACACAAATCAAGTTGCCTTCTCTCTTAAGGTTTTCATCAAATGCAAAATCATTTACTTCCTGCATAGGAAGACTTCCTTTAATAGTTTTTATTACTTTAATATTCATAATACCATCCCATTTGTAAATTTACTGATATATAATTATTCTCCTCTGCCCGCTTTAAAGAAAGCTATAATGTTTTCAGGAGATGAGTTTGCCTGAATGTTATGTATTGAATTGAATACATATCCTCCGCCTTTAGAGAAGATTCTGACTCTTTCTTTGGCTTCTTCATAAACCTCTTCAGGAGTTCCGAACGGTAAAGTTTTTTGTGTATTAATACTCCCACCCCAGAAAACAATGTCTTTTCCAAATTTATCTTTTAATTCCTGTGGGTCCATACCTGTAGCAGAACACTGAACAGGGTTTAAAATATCAACACCCATATCAATAAATTCAGGAATAAAGTTTTTAACAGCACCGCAAGAGTGATAGAATGTCTTCCAGTTGGTATTTTTATGTATCCAGTCGTCAATCTTTTTGTATCTTGGCTTATATATATTTCTGAAGGTATCCAAATCTATAATTGTATCAATCTGGGTGCCGAAATCCGTTCCGCTTACAAAAATTGCCTGAATTTTATCACCAACAGCCTGCTTGATAAGCTTAAGATTTTCAATCGCTATTTCTACCTGGTAATCAAATAGTTCTTCTAAATATTCA
>JAZOVB010000204.1:0-1370 GCA_045658425.1 Clostridia bacterium
GCGACAGTATTTGTACTTATGTGGTAACCCATGCCTTGTAATATTGCATGTATTTTCCAAGCACCAAAAATCTGTTTACTGTCATTGAATATCTTTTCAATTATGGGTGTAACTTCAGCACGACGGCGTGCCGCTTCAGTATTTTCGTTTTTATTTCTGAGTATGTAGTTATAATAACTGCCTTTCGGAACATTCAAAGCTTTGCAGAGCAGGGCAGTACTATATTTTCCGGATAATTCTTTTATTGCTTCATATCTTTCTTTCTGAGGTGCATCAATTGAGCAGGATGCTGATTTCAGTATTTCTATCATTAAATTCTGCTGCTCACACTGCTGTCTGAGTAGAATCACCTCGTGCATATTAATTGGCTTTTTTCGTCTGGATTTTTTATTGTATTCTTTTATCCAGGCATATATTGTACTTCGGGCAAGTCCGTATTCTTTTGATATTTCAGTAACTGATACACCGTCGGAACACAGATTGATAATTTTTGATTTATCCTCTTTTGAGTAGTTTTTACGCATTATTAAGTCTCCTTAAAATTTTTTAGACCTTATAATACTACATTTTTTGAAAAAAGTGAACACACTGATACAGTTACACTAACTCTGATACGATTAGTTTTGCATATTTTAGTCACAAATTTTTATTTGTTATGAAAAAATATGATAATTTTATTATAATATGAAGGGATTTGCATAGTTAAAAAATCCTACTCAAAAATACTTTATCTCATAATATTGAAGAATTTGCAAATTATGATATAATAAATACAACCAAGGAGGTGAAACCAATGGCATACACAGAGCTTATCAAAAACTTTGAGCGAATCCGTGACTATATGAGAGAGTTTTATGTTTACGGCTTCAAAAGCAGAGATGAATATGACAAAAAGAGTGCCCGTTCTTATGACAATGAGCGCCGCAGAATAGAAAGCTATCTCGGTGAATATATGGGCTTTCGTCAGAGTGAAAAAGGCAAGAATGTTTTTCTTTCAATAGACAGCCGTTCGGTTTCACATAATCCTCTTTATAGTGTGCTCAAATCAAAAAGCTTTACTGACGGCGATATAACTTTGCATTTTATTCTGTTTGATATTCTGCATTCTCCTGAAGTTGCTTTATCACTTTCCGATATAACAGCTAAAATCGACAGCGAATATCTTTCTTCTTTCAGTGAGTCGATGGTATTCGATGAATCAACCGTCCGAAAAAAGCTTAAGGAATACGCAGAACTTGGACTTGTACAGTGTCGTAAGGAAGGTAAGAAGGTTTTATATTCAAGATGTTCAGATGCCGATATATCTGAGCTTTGTGATGTTATATCTTTTTTCAGTGAGGCGGGACTTTGCGGTATTGTAGGAAGCTTTC
>JAZOVB010000205.1:0-3182 GCA_045658425.1 Clostridia bacterium
TCTTGTCCAGATTGAAGCAAATATGATGCTTCAGCAGTCAATCTGTATGGTTGCACCTTTCTATGTATTAGGACCGATTGTTACTGATATTGCGCCGGGATATGACCATATAACATCTGCAATCGGAGGAGCAATAGCAGCATCGGCAGGTGCAGCATTCCTTTGTTATGTTACTCCTGCAGAGCATCTTGCACTTCCAAATGTGGATGATGTAAAACAGGGTATTATTGCATCAAGAATTGCAGCTCATGCAGCGGATATTGCAAAGAAGATACCTCATGCGAGAGATATAGATGATGCCATGGCAGATGCAAGAAGAAACTTCGATTGGGAAAAACAGTGGGAATGCTCAATTGATCCTGAAACTGCAAGAAAAATCCGTGATGACAGAAAACCGGAAATAGAAGAAAGTTGTTCTATGTGCGGTAAGTTTTGTGCAGTTAGAAGCATGAACAAGGCATTAAGTGGTGAGCACATAGATATTTTATAAATTTTATTCGGAAGTTTTGATGAATTATTGAAAATTGACGAAAGAAATGATATAATTTATCTTTAAGGAGATAAATATGAAAAGGACAAAACTTATTGACAGAAAAATGCCTTCTTACACAAAAGGCGAAGAAATATTTAATATGACATCTCACATTGTAGGCGGTGCCTTAGGAATACTTGCTATAGTATTATGTGCAGTCTTTGCAGGAATGAAAGGCGATGTTTATGGTGTAGTATCGGGATGTATATTTGGTGCGACAATGCTGGTTTTATATACATCATCAAGTATATACCATGGTCTAAAACCAGATAAATTCTCAAAAAGGGTTTTTCAAGTGATTGACCATTGTACTATATTTATTTTGATAGCAGGAACATATACTCCGATAGCTCTTTGTACAATGAGGGAAGTAAATACTGCCGTTGGCTGGACCTTATTTGGAGTTATTTGGGGACTTGCAATTATCGGAATAATATTCAATTCGATTGACCTTAAAAAATACAAAAAGTTTTCTATGATATGTTATCTTGTTATGGGATGGCTTATCGTAGTTAAAATGGGAACTTTGATAGATTCAGTTGGAATGATCGGCTTTTGGTATCTGTTATCAGGTGGAATTGCATATACAATAGGTGCTGTATGTTATGGTCTTACAAAAAGGAAATGGATGCATTCAGTTTTTCACGTGTTCTGTATAATCGGAAGTGTGCTTCATTTTCTGTTTATACTATTCTATGTCATATTATAAATCTTTTAATAATCGTAAAAGCAGCAGTAGCTTTTAAATAATAATTTTATATAAACGGAGGTTTTCGAAATGAACAAGTACAAATGCTTATTGTGCGGAAAAGAATTTGAATTAGCTGAAGGCGCTGAACTTGTTTGTCCTATTTGCAAAGCAAAGGACGACAAGATTGAAGCAGTAGCAGCAGAACCTAAGAGCAAGTATGCAGGCACTCAGACAGAAAAGAATCTTGAGGCCGCTTTTGCCGGTGAATCAATGGCAAGAAACAAATATACATACTATGCTTCAAAGGCGAAAAAAGAAGGTTTTGAACAGATTTCTGCTTTGTTCTTAAAGACGGCTGACAACGAAAAAGAGCATGCAAAAATGTGGTACAAAGAACTTAATGGTATAGGTGATACAGCTCACAACCTTGAAGATGCGGCCAATGGAGAGAATTATGAATGGACCGACATGTACTCGGGCTTTGCTGAAACTGCAGAAAAAGAAGGCTTCCACGAACTTGCTGAAAAGTTCCGTCTGGTAGCTGCAATCGAAAAGAAGCACGAAGAAAGATACCGTGCACTTCTTAAAAATGTTGAAACTGCAGAAGTGTTCAAAAAGAGTGAAGTTAAGGTTTGGGAATGCAGAAACTGCGGACATATCGTTGTTGGAACAGAAGCTCCGGACTTATGTCCTACATGCGCACATCCTCAGAGCTATTTCGAAATTCACGCAGAAAACTATTAATATATATTATACCGGGCAGGGTTTTCTGCCTTGCCCGGATAATTACAATTAACTATGTTTTTACATAGATTTTATTTACAAAAACAAAAAAATCAGATATTATAAACTTATCAGAGCAGATATTTAATCAGGAATTGTTGTTTGTTCCTGAGCTTGTAAGCATGGGAGTAGAGGCTTCAAGCCGCAGCGAGAGCTGTGACAAAATATTTCATCCGCTGTTACATCATAATTTTGAAATATATTCTTGTAACAGCCCCTGTAAATCGAAAGGGGTTATTTTTATGTCCAAAAACAAATCAACAAAAATTTTAGTTCAATGCGCTCTCTTCCTGGCTATGGGATTGGTGCTACGAAATTTCAGCTACATGGTATTCATGGGTGGGGGAGCAGGTATGAGAATCGGTATTTCCGGTTTCTTTTATAAAATGCCGTCTATCTTGTTCGGACCAATGTATGGTGCGGCAGTATGCGGACTTACGGATATGTTTGGTTATGTTCTTAAACCGGACGGTGCGTATATTTTCCCGGTCACACTGACTGCTGCTATGGGTGGTGCATTGTCGGGACTTATTTTCAGATTTGCTAAAAAACGAAGTGTTGTAACAATCCAAAAGTTATATATAGCAGTTGTTGTTCTGGTAGCACTTTTCGGAGGGTTCAACCATATATGCCTTACTTTTTTTCCGCAGTTTGCATGGTCTCAGGTGTTAATAGGCTTAAAAGCAAAATCAGTATATTTCACATATGGTCTTTATGTAGTTGCAATACTCGGAACGGTGTTTTATATCATAAATCATTTTCTGCAAAAGAAATTCAAGGCATCGTTTATGAGTGAATATATGAGGATGTTCGTTACATTTCTTATATCCGACGTTACGGTTACAACACTCAATACATTTATATTGATTTGGTTTATTCCTGCACTTGCAAATCTGCCTTTTATGACATTTTATCTGCCAAGACTTGCACAGGAAATAGTAGCGGTATTTATGCACTCGTTTGTGATCTCATACTTATATGATTTGTTTAAAAGAATAAACAGAATTGAGCAAAATTAAAGAAAAATGAAACCCACATTGCCTTTAACTTTGCAATGTGGGTTTTGAGTTCTATTATGCAATAAGCATTAAAAAATTAATAAAAGTTTATGCATATAAAGAATTGATTTTTATCGCTTTACATGTTATAATATATGTGGTGTATTATATCTCTTGA
>JAZOVB010000206.1:0-1058 GCA_045658425.1 Clostridia bacterium
ATAAGCAAAAACAGAAACGACATTCCATTTGAACAGTGGGTTGAAATGGACCTTGATTACATACAAAACAGAACATTCCCGGGAGATTTGCTTATAATGCTTAAAACACCTATTGTTATGCTTAGCGGAACCGGAAGATAAGATTGGAGATAGAAATATGAAAGTTGCAATGGTTGGACATAAGGTTATTCCGTCAAGGCGTGGCGGAATTGAAAATGTACTTACTTCTTTATGCCCGATACTGGCAGAAAAAGGTGTGGGCGTTACTTGTTATAATCGTTCATCCGATAAAGTGGAAAATGAATATATCGGTACGGTGAAGGATAAAAAATATAAAGGTGTAACACTTAAAAATGCGTGGACAGTAAGCGGAAAAGGTCTCTCTGCTATGGTTGCTTCCTTTACTGCGGCAATTTGTGCAACTTTCGGAAAATATGATATAGTACATTTTCACGCAGAAGGTCCTTGCGCTGCTATGTGGATACCAAAAATGTTTGGGAAAAAGTGCGTAGCAACAGTTCATGGACTTGATTGGCAAAGAGAAAAATGGGGCAAGGGATTTGCTTCTAAATATATAAAATTCGGCGAAAAAGTCATGGTGAAATGTGCGGACGAAATAATTGTTTTAAGTGAAAGTGCCCGTGAGTATTTTAAGAAAACCTATAATCGTGACACTGTACTTATTCATAACGGAATAGATAAGCCTGCCAAAAAAGAAGCAGACGAAATCACAAAAATATACGGACTTTCAAAAGGTGATTATATTTGTATCGTTTCAAGACTTACTGCAGAAAAAGGTGTTCATTATCTTATTGATGCGTATAACAGTATAAAAACAGATAAAAAGCTTGTTATTGCAGGTGATACAAGCGATACAGATGAATATGTTGAAATGCTTAAGAAAAAAGCATCAGGAAATCCGGATATTATATTTACAGGATTTATAACAGGAAATGTATTAACTGAAATTTACAGCAATGCATATGTAGTTACTCTTCCTTCTGATATCGAAGGAATGTCGCTTAGTCTTTTAGAAGCACTTGCATATGGTAATGCAG
>JAZOVB010000207.1:0-2718 GCA_045658425.1 Clostridia bacterium
GATAAAATTTTAGTGCCGTATTCTCCAGAATGCAAATTATCCGGAATAGAAGAAACAGACTTTATAAATAAAGTGTGGTATCGCAAAGATTTTCAGGTAAATTGTAGTGGTAAAAGGTTGATTCTTCATTTTGGCGCTATAGATTGGGAAGCTGAACTTTTTGTAAACGGAGCATACGTTGCTACTCATAGAGGTGGCTATGTACCGTTTGACTGTGATATAACAGATTATGTTAAAGATGGTGAGAACTATCTTACTTTAAGTGCTTATGACGATGCTAAAAATAAGACCTATGGTTCAGGAAAACAGGTTTGGGACTTGAAACCAAGGAGCTGTTTATATACAAGAACCACAGGTATTTGGCAAACTGTTTGGATGGAGTACGTAGATGATATTTGTATTGAAAATATCAAAATATATCCAAACATTTCAGATACATCTGTCATGCTAGAACTTTCGTTATCAGAATGTGACAAAGTTGAAATTAATGCTTTAGTTACTTTTGACGGAAGAATATGTGGTCAAAAAACAGTTTCAGCCTATTCAAAGTCCACTAAAATAAATATTCCTTTAAGTGAAAGACATCTATGGGAGATAGGTCAGGGAAATTTATATGATATTAAGCTTACTTTAATCAAAGATGGAAAAGTAACCGACGAAGTTTCATCTTATTTTGGATTAAGAGAAGTAACCCTAAGCAAAGAAAAGTTTTTGTTAAACGGCAAATCAGTATTTCAAAGACTTGTTCTTGACCAAGGATATTATCCTGATGGCGTATACACAGCTCCTGATGATGAGGCAATAAAAAATGATATATTGTATGCATTACAGTTAGGCTTTAACGGTGCTCGATTACACGAAAAGATTTTCGAACCTCGTTATTTATATTGGGCAGATAAGTTTGGCTTTATTGTGTGGGGTGAATATCCAGACTGGGGTATAAACAGGGGTGATTACGGCAATATACATAATTTCATAAATGAGTGGATAGCGGCTATTAATCGTGATTTTAACCATCCTTCAATCATTGGTTGGTGTCCGCTTAATGAGATTCATTTAGAAGAAAGAAATTATGATTTAATTGCGGATGTGTTTAAAATTACAAAGGCTATTGATAACACAAGACCTGTAATTGACGTAAGCGGATATTTCCATACAGACGAAACCGATATTGTGGATATGCATTATTATGAACAAGATGCTACTGTTTTCGGTGATTTCTTTAAAGAACCTAATTTGTCAGCAAAGCCAAGAAATTATAACCTGATAGAATATGACTGGAAGAAACTTCATAAAAAAGGCGTACCATTATTTATAAGTGAATATGGTGGAATAGGATATGGCAACAACGAAGACAGTTGGGGATATGGAAATTATCCTAAGACCGAGGAAGAATTTATCGAAAGATATAAAGGTCTTACCGAAGCACTTTTGTTTAATGAAAACATTATGGGATTTTGTTATACCCAGCTTTATGATGTTCAGCAGGAAACAAACGGTTTAATGACATATCAAAGAGAGTTTAAATTCTCGCCTGAAATTATTCGTAAAATAAACGCTCAAATTGCAACCATTGAAAAGTAGCAATTTTAAAGAAAGGGAACATAATTATATGGATTATAAAGATATTGTTTCTGATGGTGATAAATATCGAAAAAATTATATTGACGGTATAAACGAATTCATAGTGCGAAAAAACAAAGAGGGTTTTGCCGTTAGGGAAGCGTTTATTCAAACCGATAATTTCTCCGAAAAAATAGAAATTTACCGAAAACAATATATAGAAATGTTAGGTATAGACAAATTCGATTCTACAAATCTGCCCGAGCCAACAATGACATTGGTGGGTAATGACGAAGAATGTAGCTTTTATAGGGTTGTGATATACGTAACAAAGGAAATTCCTTTTCACGGGCTTTTGATGGTTCCAAACGGTATAGAAAAAGCACAGCTTATTATTGCACAGCATGGTGGTGGCGGCACCCCCGAATTATGTTCGGATATTAATGGAAAAAACAATTATAATCATATGGTTAGGCGACTTATAAAAAGAGGTGCAGTGGTTTTTGCTCCGCAGCTTCTTCTTTGGAATGTCGCTGACGAAATTGAAACTGCTCCAAAACACCCTATCCCTTTTAATCGCCATAATATTGATAAAGAACTAAAACGTTTTGGTGTTAGTATTACTGCACTTGAAATAAAAGGTATTATGAACGCTATTACTTATTTAAGTTCACTTGATATTGTTGATGAAGAAAAAATCGGCATGATGGGTCTTTCGTACGGTGGATATTATACTCTTCATACCATGGCGGCTGATAAAAGGATTAAGTCTGGTTATGCTAATGCAGCTTTCAATGACCGTAATGTATATTCGTGGAGCGATTGGTGCTATTTTAATTCGGCTAATACCTTCCATGATGCAGAGGTTGCGGCACTTTGTGCTCCAAGAAAATTGTATGTTGCCGTCGGTACAGAAGACCAAGTTTTTGATTATAAGACTTCTATGCCGGAAGCACTGAGAGTAAGAAAATATTACGAAGCATTTAGTAGTGAAAATAACTTTATTTTTGATGTGTGGGAAGGCGGGCATACAGTCAGCTCCACTGACGAAGGTTTTGATTTTTTATTTTCTGCTCTTAAATAGAATAACGATTGAAAGGAAAAGGTTATATTATGATAGAAAGAAAAAAGCAAAGAACAGCAAATGTGGCGTTC
>JAZOVB010000208.1:0-2066 GCA_045658425.1 Clostridia bacterium
ATTTCAAGATAACTAATTTTTAGATAGGATAAGACAAAAACTTGGTGATATATAAAATATTCACCAAGTTTTTAACGCAATAATATAAAAAATTTGTTATCTTGAAACGGTTTTGGCTGTCTCTTAAGCCACCCCTGATACAGCGAGGGCTAAATTTGTTCATAGCAAAAAGTTTAAAATTTAAAGATTTTTTTAAAATCTTTACCTTATTGTAAAAAACTTCATCTTTTTATATATGCAAAACATTGATAATACTTACTTTTTGCGGTCCGGAGTTTTTTAACATCCCCTTAATAAGTATATATGGAGGATAAATATGAGTTATACACCAAATAAAAACAGATATTGTGAAATGCCTTATAAAAGATGCGGTGAAAGCGGTCTTAAATTACCTGCAATATCTCTGGGCCTCTGGCATAATTTCGGTAATACAGGGGATTTTGAAAATATGAAAAAAATGTGTTTTACAGCCTTTGACTTGGGAATTACACATTTTGATCTTGCTGATAATTACGGTCCGCCTGAAGGCTCAGCAGAAATCAATTTCGGAAAAATATTGAATTCGGATTTGAAATGCTATCGTGATGAGCTTATCATAAGTACCAAAGCCGGGCATCTTATGTGGGGCGGCCCTTATGGAGATTTCGGGAGCAGAAAGCATCTTATATCAGGACTTGACCAAAGCCTTAAAAGAATGAATATCGACTATGTAGATATTTTTTATCACCACCGTCCTGATCCTGAAACACCCTTAGAGGAAACAATGTTGGCGCTTTCGCAAATTGTAAAAAGCGGTAAAGCCTTGTATATAGGCCTTTCAAAGTATCCTGCTGAAACCTTTAAGGAGGCAACCAAAATTTTAAAGGAATTAAAAGTTCCTTTTATAATAAGTCAGAACCGATATTCCATTTTTGATCGTGGATTTGAAGAAAGCGGTGTTATGGATACTGTCTATGAGCTTAAAAAGGGTGCAATAATATTCAGTCCTCTCGCACAAGGTCTTTTATCAGGAAGATATTTAAACGGTATTTCCGAGGATAGCAGAGTGAAAACTGATGGAAGATTTTTAAAGGAAGCATCAATAACCGGGGAAGTGAGAGCAAAAATAGTAAAGCTAAATGAAATAGCCCATAAAAGAGGGCAGACTCTTGCACAAATGGCACTGGCATGGCTGTATTCAAAAAAAGAAATTACAAGTGTCCTTATAGGTGCATCAAGGTCTGAACAAATTATTGAAAATATCGGTATGCTTGATAATCTTGAGTTTACTTCTTGTGAACTTGATGAAATTGACAGTATTATTAAATAATATAAAAAGTACGGAAAATATTGTAAAAAAATAGTACTTTTGTATATTGACAAATGTCGGTATTATGCTAAAATATAATAGATAATGAATATAAAAAGGAAAAGGACATTGAAATGAGCAAATTTAAATCAATACTGTTTACAATTTTAGGTACAATGATAACAGGACTTGGTGTGGGACTTTTACTGACGCCCTATAAAATAGTCGGTGGAGGAGCTACCGGTCTTGCTACTATTTTACATCATACATTGGGATTTATGCCCGGTGTAAGTTTTTATATTATTAATATTATATTTCTTCTTATAGGATTTAAATTGCTTGGGAAAAGCTTTGTTTTAAAAACACTCTTCGGTACAACGGTGCTTTCTTTATTTGTGGAACTATTTTCTCTTATTCATATTGAAATTGAAAATCTGCTTCTTGTTACCCTGTATGGTGGAGTTTTGTACGGAATTGGTATAGGCTTAAGCTTTGCCGCAGGTGCTTCAACCGGGGGAACAGATATAATAGGAAGAATTATTCAGATAAAATATCCTCATATCCCCATTGGTAAGCTTTTACTCTTTGTTGATGGATTGATAATTTTAGTTTCACTTATATTGTTTAAGAATATTGAGCTTGTTTTATACGGTGTCATTGCACTTGGTATATCAAGCTATACCATCGATTTAGTTATAAGTAAGCTAAATGTTTCAAGACTTGCCTTTGTAATAACCGATAAAGGTGAGGAAATTTCAACTAAGCTGGTAAGTACCTC